>JAZTXD010000195.1:0-23614 GCA_045636265.1 Candidatus Flemingiibacterium sp. | reverse complement strand
ATGACGAGAGTGGGGTGAAGAAGAGGCACATCAAGAACGTCCTGCGTTCTTGTAGAGCTGACGCCTGCGTCAGCTCTTGCGGGTCAATCGACCCCCGTCACCGGCACCAATAGAAGCGCAGTGGACGAAGCCTGCTGCGCTTCTATTCATGACGAGAGTGGGGTGAAGAAGAGGCACATCAAGAACGCCATGCGTTCTTGTAGAGCTGACGCCTACGTCAGCTCTTGCGGGTCAATCGACCCCCGCCACCGGCACCAAGCAAAAAGAATCTTTTGTCAGTGACAAAAGATTCTTTTTGCAATGATATCCGTTCCCTGCGGGAACGAATGATATACCGGCGGTATGATATCTGCTTCGCAGATGATATACGCTTCACGTATGGTGGGAGCGGATATTATATCATGCGGCGAAGCTGTATATCATATCGTGTAAGCGATATATTATTTCAAAGTTCTTTTGAAAGGTGGGGGCTTATGTCAGAAAACAAATTGCTTGATTTGTCTTTTGAATTTGCAGTTGCTGTGGTAACTCTTGTTGATAGCATAACTATGCCTAAAAGTGCTTATATGATAGATCAACTTGCACGTTCTGGTACATCGGTGGGAGCAAATATCCATGAGGCTCAGTACGCACAAAGTAAAAAGGATTTTGTTGCTAAACTGGAATTTGCACTCAAAAAGCCGGAGGTGACGCATTTTACAATGCATCACCTCTTTTTCTTCTATATATTTGCGTCCATCCAGTTCCATCTGTTTTCGATAAAGTTGCGGATGTACTTCACATGATCAGCATACGTTTTGAGATTTTTAATAGATACCGGTTGAGGGCGAACAGCGCGCGTGCCCAGAATGTCCCATACGGCAAAATTATATTCTGCGCTGGGAGCGAGAGTCTGTTCCATTCTGTCGATTCTGTTAAGAGCGGTTGTCAGCAGTTCATCTTTTACCTCGTCCCAACGTGTTCTGAGCTTCGCTCTGAAGTTCGGATCCTTCATGAGATAGCACATCCAGTTGTCGCCGATATAGCCGTATCCCTGGGCAAGACACGCCCAGATATCGTATCTGCCGAAATCGTTGTACAGATTGCCCATGGCAAGATCGTAGTCCCAAAGAGGCCCCATGGTCAACTTTCCCCCGGGGACTTTAGTCATGTAACAACTGCGATTGAAGCAGGATTCAAGATTATAAAACAGTTCATTTGCAATGAACCAGTTTATGAGGGCATCCACATCAATATATTCCTCGTATCCATAGAGGGATTTAACTGCTGTGTCCGCTTTGGTTACATAGTCGATGATAAAATCTGCCTGCTCTTGTGTTACATCTTCATCATCCGGATGCTCAATGGTGCACCAACGGACAAGCTCGGTAGAGAATACGGTCTTACCGAACACATCCTCTGTTTCATCGTAGCCGCCGATTTCCAGCATGAACGAGGTGTCCGCAACGCCGGTGTCATCAGGCAGTTCCACCCGTCCTGCGCCCACATCGTGATCTTCACCGATGGAGTATATGCCACGGTATTCTCCGTTTACAAACAGATTCACCGGGAACTGTGAAAAGGGGGATGTCACGGTGGATATCACCTTAGCAACATCCATTACCACATAGTTGCGCATGAGCGACATATCCGAGTAATTGGCAAGAAGCACCCATTTTTTTGCGGGTGTAAGGCCCAGAACGGAGATCTTTTCGTCAAATTTGAATTTGTATGGCTTTTTCTCCCATTCCCAAGTGGAATTGCCTCTGCCTTTTATCTCCATTTTCGTGGGAGCGAGGGCGGAAAATCCCTGTGGCAGATACCAACCGTCCACACCTGAGGTGTCGATGCTTATGGTGGCATCCATGTAATAGTCCTTCGAGAGAATGTCTTTGCCGTCGGCGGTGTCAATGGAAACAACGGGGATAAGATTTTTGGCGTATCGCAGTTCCACTGTGTATTTCGTTTTTACGCCATCCTCATTGGTTACGATAAAACAGCAGTCGGGGGAAGTGAGATCCACCGTCTGTGTCAGAGGATCGGGATATGTGAGTATGCCGTCATGCTCCAAGGATACAGTGGCTGTTTTCAGAGAATAGGTGTCCGTAGGAGCGGTGACGGTAAGGAGAATTTTTCCCTCGGAGATTTCACCCGTAAGAGATTCGCACATATTGCGGTTGTTTTCTTTGGGAACGGTGAAGGATGTGATTTGTGCCGGAGGTGTTAAGGGCTTCGGCGGATCGGTATCGACCGTTGTTTCCTGCTCGGCTGTGTCGATTGTGGTTTCTGTGTCCGTGTATGACGGTTGTGCGGTTGTGCTTTCTTCAGTCACAACAGATCCGGTTGTTTCGGTTGGCATCTCGGCTGTATCTGTCCGGGCACAGGAAAACGTCACCATCGCCATAAGCAGTAAAAGGACGGAAACGGCAATATATCGGTATATTTTCATACGGTTTCTCCTATCTGTAGAATTATATTGACATAATAATACCATATTTTCGGTTGATTGTCAATAGTACAGCATCTTTATTGAGCAAGACAGCATCTGCCGTCGCAACACAATTTTGCTTATAAAATGAAGTTCCCACAAACTGTTTGTTAGGTTTGTGGGAACTCTTCATTTTGTAATTCTCAGATAAAGCCACCGCGCGGTTACACGCGCTGATTTCCATGTTTAAAACATAAATTTAAACGTATTGCATCCCTTCTTCGGCGCGCGGTATTTTTCCCCAAGCTCGGGACCGCAGGCTGCGGAGCCAACACCACTCATTGCAAGGTCTACACACACATTCACAAAATCGTTTTCGGGAAGCTCGAAGTTGTGCTTTGTGCCGTACAGCTGCTTTGTAGTATATGGGTTGACCGAGAACGAGAACGGCTTATCTGCTGTGAGGCTAAAGAGGTTCTTGACTTCAAGATACTTGCTTGCATAGTGGCTGCCGGATTCCTGGGGACGAATGTAGTTGTTGTCGTAATTCTCCTCGGCGGTGCTGTGATACAGTCCGTATTCGCAGGCAACATACTTATCGCAGTAGCTTTCTGTGGGACCGAAGCCGATGTAGTAGAAGTCGGCGTACTTCTTATCCACCGCGAACTCAAATCCGATTCTCGGAAGGAATCCGATGTAGTCTGCGCTTTCGTAGTCGAGGCTTACCGTAAGCTCGTTTTTGTTTACGGTGTAAGTAAGCGTATAGTAAAGCGCGGGGATGAGTGCATCGGTAGCCATTGCACATGTGAACTTATAAGAGTTTCCAACTCTCTCGCGGCTTAAAACGTTCGGCGTACAAGCGGTGAGGTACTCTTTGTTTCCGGGTCTGCCCCACAGGAAATAGTCGTTGTCAATATAACGTGTTATGTTGAGCGACATCGGTGAGCGGAGCACTTCTTTTCCGTCAGCGAGGATAGAAACAAGCTCGCCCGTGCGCTCGTTTATTTCAATCTTTATTTCCTTTGCATTCTTTGATACGGGCTTTGGAATTTCGACGTCCTTGATCTCCGGACGCTCTTTGTCGGCGTATACCGCTTGCATTTCAAGCGCGCCGGATTTCACCTTTCTGTCGGGGGTTACAAGACCGTCGATACAGAAGTTTGTATCGTGAAGCTTCTCCCCGAAGTCGCCGCCGTACAAAAATCCCTTCTCGGTTCTGATTCCGTGATCTGCCCATTCCCATACGAATGCGCCGGCAAATTGATCACTGCTGTTGATAATATCCCAATAATCAGCAATATCGCCGCAGCTGTTACCCATTGCATGAGTGTACTCGCAAATCACAAACGGACGTGTTTCCTCGGGATTGTTGATGATTTTTTCTTCTATCCACTCAAAAGACGGATACATAGAGCTTACAAAGTCTACCATATCGGTGTAGTAGTATTTCGGGTCGGCGTAGCGGATAGCTTCATAGTGGATAGGTCTTGTGGTATCGCGTTCTCTCACATATTTTGCGCCATCAAAGAAGGATTTGCCAAATGAGCTTTCGTTTCCGAGCGACCAGATTATAACAGAGGTGCGGTTCTTGTCGCGCTCAACCAAAGCCATGTGTCTGTCTGTGATGCCCGGGATAAAGCGCTCCTCCTCGGCATATTTGCTCCAGCATTCATGCGAATATTTGCCCTCTATTCCAACAGCTCCGTGAGTTTCGACATCGGCTTCGTCCATTACGTAAAGGCCAAGCACGTCGCACAGCAGATAGAATTCTGGAGCGTTCGGATAGTGAGATGTGCGAACTGCATTTACGTTAAGTTCCTTCATGAGTTTCAGGTCTGTGATCATGTTCTCAAGCGTTACAGTTGCCGCGGTGTCGGGGTTGAAATCGTGGCGGTTTACGCCCTTGAGCTTTGTGTGGACGCCGTTTACCTTGAATACCTTGCCTTCTATGCTGACTGTTCTGAAGCCTATTTTTTCAATGATCTTTTCGCCGCCTGCTGATATGATAAGCGTGTAGAGATTAGGTGCGTCGGGCGACCAGAGTCTGACATCTTTTACTGTAACGGTTGCTGTTGCTCCGGGCCTTGCAGCGGTGTCTATTGTGCCGAAGCTTAAGGATACAGTAATGTTGGAGTGGTTTGTAAAGCGAAGAATTCCGTCGGTGTCGGAAAGCTCGGTTTCGATCTTATAGTCGGTGATATGCTCTGCGGGACGGGTGAGTATGTAGACATCACGGAAAATTCCGGAGAAGCGGAGCTTATCCTGACACTCGAGGTACGAAGAGATACACCACTTGAGAACATGAACGTCTACGGTGTTTTCGCCGTCGCGAACAAGCTCGGTGATATCAAACTCACTCGTGGCATGCGATATCTGCGAGTAACCCTTATATTTGCCGTTAATGTAAAGGTAGAACGCGGAGTCAACGCCCTCAAAGTTCAGGTAATAACGTTCTCCCATTTTTTTTGCTAAATTAAACGTGCGGCGGTAGTGCCAGTTAGGATTCTTCTCGGCAACTCTCGGAAAGAGGACGGGGAAGGGGTAGCGGTGGTTGATATACTGCAGATGATCATATCCGTGCATCTGTACGCAGGAGGGCACGGGAATCGTGTTGTCAAGTGTTTCGTCGAGGGCGAACTCGTCAACATACTCATGAGCACCGATATGCCATGTGCCGTTAAGGGACATGAATTTTGAGCTTGTGGTTCTGTCAACGATTCCGTGAATGTATCCGACAGTGTCGTTCGGTGCAAACGGGATGTAATAGCTTCTGTGAGGCTCTGTGCCGATTCTTTCAAAGCTTTCGTATTCTTTCATTGTAGTTTCTCCTTTGGGAAAATTACTGTATGATTTTATTTTAATACGCCGCACAAAATATTACAATGGACAAAATATAATAAAATATACACAAAATGATATTTTCGCTTGATTTTTCGCGAGTTTTGATGTATAATATTGATGTATATGGGGGTGAGCTTCGTGTATATGAACGCCGGGTATCTCACAGAAGAGCATAATCTGATAGTTGACGATAAAACGGCTTTGCTCGTTACCGGTGCTGGAAATTACCGCATTGCGGAAAATGAACGTGGCATCAACACAAAACGTCCGAGCGGACGAGGGGATTATCAGCTTTTATATGTTGCCGAGGGCGCACTTTTTGTCGTATTTGACGGTGTGGAACGGCGAGTCCCGAAAGGGCACATGATACTTTTCCACCCCGGACAGACGCAGATCTATTACTCCGACCGAAAACAAAAGGCGGAAACATACTGGGTGCATTTCACGGGATACGATGTGGAGCGCTTGCTCACAAAATACATGCCATGGGGCGAGAGGGAGACATTCACGGGCATATCTCCCGACTATGAATGGCTGTTCCGGCAGATGATACAGGAGCTTCAGCTAAAGCACAAAAATTTTGAAGACATGCTCGCCATAAATCTTCAGCACATATTTTTAATGATACACCGTTATCAGAGTGAGGCGCCCGAGCTCGGTGCGCAGATGCTAAACGAAATAGAGCGTGCCGCGCATTATTTCAACGAAAATTACGCCGAGGACATAAGCATAGAGGAGTATGCAAGCAGCCGTCATCTCGGTGTGTGCTGGTTTATCAGAAGCTTTAAAAAGGTGGTAAAGCTCACGCCCATGCAGTATATAGTGTCGCTTCGCATTGCGAGCGCGAAGCGGCTGCTTACCGATACCGATTATAACATATCGCAGATATCCTCGGCGGTGGGATATGACAATGCACTTTATTTCAGCCGACTGTTCAACAAATACGTTGGGATGTCCCCGAGCGAGTACAGGAAGAAAACGGACGGGGAAGAGTGAATATAGAAACGGCGCATCCGTGAAATACGGATGCGCCGATGTTTTTATTTAGATATCAAATATAACCATAGCGTGCATGTCAACCTTGTCAACGGTAAGGTGAGTCTTGCCATTTTCAAAGGTGAAGGGAATATCGGTTTCAACGATCTTGCCGTCAACGCAGTCCGCCTTGTAAACACGCTTCGGCTCGCTCGGGAGTGCCGCCGCAAGAGTTACATTGTACAGCGGAACGATGTCCTCGATAACCTCTGTCTTTACGCCGCGTATTGTGGTGTGAGCGAAGAGAAGGTGCGCGATGTAGCGGTTGTTCTCTGCCTGCTTGTTGAATGTAACAACAGCACGGTCGGGCAGATTTGTGATAATAGACTTCTCTGCATCCGGCAGAAGCTTATCTATCATGTGAAGCACAAGCTCCTTGGCATAATATGCACCGTTTTCTGCGTAGTTTTTGAAGATGTCCCACGCGATGTATGCGGTATTGCCGTTTATAACAGCGCCGACACGCTCGGTGCCAGGCTTGTTCGGAGTCTGTCTGTGCGAGCAGTAGTGGTCGATCGTGCGGTTGAAGTACGGCTCTGCGAGCATTGCCTCAACGCTTCCAGAGGTGAGGTTCACGTTAGCGGCATTGTGGTGTATGATGTACTCGGTTCTGCCGCTTACGGTGTCGTATTCGGGGATCATGTAGCTCGGAGTGAACTCGTTCTCACCCTCGTATGTAACTCCAAGGTCAAGAGCGAACTTGTCGCTGTCCTTGTAAAGACCGGACTTGCCGCTGCAAAGGATCTTACCGCCGTTTGCAATATATGCTTCGAGCTTTGCCTTAAGCTCACCGTCGATGCGTACAAGGTCGGGGAGGATCAGGAGCTTATAGCGGTTGATATCAACATACTGGTCAATGATATCATATTGATACTTGCCTTCGAGAAGTATGCGCGATGCACCGGTATCATAGGGCGCGTTTGTGCCGATTTCGGGAGCAAACGCTTCCGCGCTCATGATCGCTATATCGGATACAGCCTCGCAGTTGTCAACATAAGGCTCTTTTGCTTCAACCTCGGCGTAAGCCTTGCCGATGAGTCCGTATGTTACCATGTTCATTTCACCGGACGGATGAAGCTGGTCGCCAATTGAGCACTTTGCTCCGAGTGCGATTGAAAGCGCGGCTTCGTAGCGCAGTGCGTTGGGATGCTTGAATTCACCAAATCCGCCCCAAGTGGTGTGGAACTTACCTGTCATGCCGAGATATTCCTTGCCGAGAAGACGGCTGTATGCCGCGGACATGGGGAAGTGGTCATATCCCCAACCGCCCGTGGGAAGGCTCTCAAGCTCGAGATGGGACTGATATTCAACAAAGTCGCGGCGGCCGCGGATAACGTGTCCGTTATTGTGGAAAATAGCGGTATCCTTGTTGTATTTGTGGACCGCTTCTTTGATGCGGCGCAGATATTCGAGGAAGACAAGCTCGCCGTGCTTCTTGACGTCCTCGGGATTGTTATAATCGAGTCCCTTTTCTGCCATTGACTTCATACAGCGGTGGCAGTAGCAGGTGCGCGGACCGGATATGTCGAGGAACACCGCCTCGGGATTGTAGCGCTGCATAACCTCTTCTGTCTGCTCAACAAGTCTGTCCATATAGGGAGTGTTGAAGCAGAGCAGGTGGAAGTGAGGTCTGTCCCAGAAGCTGTATCCGCCGCCAAGGCTCGGCAGGATAAGGTCCTCGGGATGCTCGCGAGCGTACTTGTCGTCATAACCCGCGGAAATGTAGACGGGAGCTCGAACTCCTATCTCACGGCATGCCTCAAGCTGTGCCGCAACGAGGTCGTATTTGAGATGCGGATGCATTTCGTTTGCCGTTGTGGGGTGGTATGACCAGCCGTGGTGGCACTTTGCGAAGATTGTGATGGAATTTACATGTCCGAGCTTCAGCGCGTCCTGAAACTGCTTTTTGTCGAACTTCTCACCGATACCCGGGATAAATTCCGAGGTGTGGAAGTCGAGATGTATCTGGCGGTAGGGTAACTTTCTCATTGCTGTTTCTCCTCTTGAAAAGTGATATGTATGTGACTCAATTTTACTATAGTTCGGCAATAAAGTCAATATATTTTTCTGCGATGTACTGTTTTTTGCAAAGATATATACTGTTTTCTCCATAAGAATGTAAAATAGTCATAAAATATGCGGCACAATTTACCTAAATGTATTGACTTTACTCCCAAAATCTGCTATATTAAATGTGGTACGCTTTTTCGCGTATTTATAGCTATAGTTAATATTTATTATTTTATTAAGGACGGTAAATTTCCATGAAAAGCATCTCTCTCATGAAAGACTGGACGCTCAGAGAAGAGCCGCTCTCAACGTCTCCCGCAATGGCATCGCTCGTTACGGCAAAAAAGGACGATTGGATGGTTGTTCCCTCGCTTCCTTGTGACATACATGTCCCGCTTATGGAAGCGGGCAAGATCAAGGAGCCTACAGTTGCCGAAAACAGCTACGACTGCGAATGGACAGAAAAGCGCAGCTGGTGGTTTAAGAAGACCTTCACCCTGAAGGCAGAGGACATCAGCCCCCACGGCGTTGAGCTCTTTATTGAAATGCTTGACATTCACGCCGATCTTTTCCTTAACGGAGTACATATCGGTCATCACAACAGCGCATTCTATCCGTTCTGCAAGGACGTAAATCCTTGGCTCAAGGAGGGCGAGAACGAGCTTCTCATCCGACTCAGCACCGGCCTTGAATATGCAGAAACCGAGGGCTTTGAGGTAATCCGCCCCGTTGTTGCCTGCGAATGGCGTTACCGCCGTGCGGGACGCGGTGAAGAGCGCCGTGCAATGCTCCGTAAGCCCCAGTACGTATTCGGTTGGGACCAGGCTGTACGTGCAGGCACATGCGCTATCTGCGGCGATGTTCGCCTTGACGTGCTTGATGAGATCGTAGTTCGCGACATCAGATTCGAAACACGTTCGCTTTCCGATGAGGGCGCTAAGATTCTTGCTGAGGTAGAGGTTGAAAGCCGCTGCCTTAACCGTGCACGCAACTGTGTTGTAACCCTTACCATGGAGAAGGACGGCAAGGTTGTACATACCGAAACTCAGGAATACATGAGCCAGACCGGTACAAACTTCCGCGACTTCAGCTTTACTTTAAAGAATCCCGAGCTTTGGTGGCCCAACGGCTACGGTGAGCAGAATCTCTACACCGTTAAGGTAACTGCAGAAAACCACCTCGGTGCAAAGGATGAAAAGAGCATCGTTACCGGTGTGCGTACCCTCGAGCTTGACACCTCTTTGGTAGAAGAGGACAAGAAATCCATTGAAGATGAGCGTCACTACACCTTCGTTGTAAACGGCAAGCGTCTTTACTGCAAGGGTATGGACTTTATCCACACCGATGCATTCTATGCGCGCGTTACCGACGAGCAGCAGGAAAATCTCCTGAAAGCTGCGAAGGATGCAAACTTCTGTATGCTTCGTTTCTGGGACGGAAACCTTTATCAGACCGATGCAGTTTACGAGATCTGCGATAAGTTCGGATTCCTCGTAATTCAGAACTTCCTCTTTGCGTGTGCCGCATATCCGGACCACGTTGACACATTTAACCGTGAGGTTGAAAAGGAAGCAAGATACCATGTTAAGCGCCTCAGAAGCCATCCCAGCCTTGCAATCTGGTACGGTAACGGCGAGAGCCTTTCTATCCTCTCCGCATATAACGGCACTCCTGCTATTCCCGGCACAGAGCGCAAATTCCTTACCGAAAACAACCGCGCGATCTACACCGGCGGTGCATACCTTGTAGGCGAGCTTCTCCCGAGAATAGTTCACGAGCTTTCTCATACAGCTTACCAGTGTACCACTCCATTTGGCGGATATGACAGCAACACCTGCCCCGAGCGCGGAAGCACTCACTTCTATCCGTTCCTTAACCTTAACCCCGAGTACCAGCAGAAGCGCATTTCCGTTGAGACCTTTGATGAGCTTAAAACTCACTTTATTGCAGAGTGCGGCGTAATGGGCGTTCCTTCCGCTGAAGCGTATGTTCGTTATCTCGGCGGTGATACATCCCATTACTACAACGACGACTCCTGCTTCGAGCATCACAGAAACACCTTCGAGAGATATGCTGTTCGCGACGGTATCTACAAGCACTTCACCGGCGAAAAGGCACTTTCGTTTGAGGAATACTGCCTCTACGGCGGACTCTTCCAGGGCGTACTTCTTGAATATGCCGCTGACCATATCCGTCATCTTCCCAACTGCGGCGGTTCTGTGCTCTGGTGCTTCAACGACAGCTACGGCGAGGTAGGCTTCAGCCTTATGGACCATGAGGGTGATCCCAAGCCTGCATACTACTTCCTCTCCCGTGCATATGAGGCAAACAGAATCATCATGAGAAACATTGACGGCGTTGCTCACGTTTACTGCTGCAACTCCGCTCCCACTCCCTGCAAGATGGACATTGTTTGCGGATACGTTGGATTTGACGGAACATATGGCAAGAGCGTTACAATGAACGTTGACCTGCCCGCATTCGCTCCGGCAACCCTTATCGGCACTATGCCTGTTGCTGATCTTGACCTTGTAAACGGTATTGTTTACGCTCGTGTTGATGGCAGAGAAGAGCTTACAGCAATTCTCCGTTCCGGCGACTTCCGTACGCTTAACATCACACGCAAGGCAAACCTCACCATGTCCGATGTCAAGGAAACAAAGGATGAGCTTTCCTTCACCGTAACAGCAGATATCTTCGCATATGCGGTAAACTTCGGCACTCCCGCGGCATACCGCTTCTCCGATCAGTTCTTCCACCTGCTTCCCGGCGAGTCAAAGCGCATTACCCTCAAGAACCCCGGTAGCCTGAAGGCATCCGACATCAAGCTTGACTGTGTTTGCGTTAAGTGATTCAGAAAGGTAAAAATTATGAATTATCAGATTAAAAACGACAAGCTTTGCGTTACAATTTCATCGCTCGGTGCGGAGATCCTCTCCGCAAAGCGCGGTGACGTGGAATATATGTGGCAGAGAGAGGGCGACTTCTGGAAGGGCACAGCGCCTGTGCTGTTCCCGATATGCGGACGCCTTTGGGAAGGCGCTTATACCTACAAGGGCAAGAGATATGAAATGAATCTCCACGGCTTCGCTCGCAAGACCGAGTACACTGTAAAGAGCGCATCCGACACAGAGATCGCATTCAGCCTTGTTTCAAACGAGGCAACAAAGGCGATATATCCCTTTGACTTTGATCTCACCGTTGCATACGCACTTGACGGCGACACCGTAAAGTCTACCATTACAGTAAAGAACACCGATACCGACCGTCTGCCTTTCGCAGTTGGTCTGCATCCCGGATTCAACGTACCGCTTGAAGAGGGCAAGAAGTTCGACGATTACTACGTTGAATTTGCAACTCCCTGCACACCAAAGCAGATCGTATTCTCCGAAACCTGCTTCCTTACCGACGAGCGCAGAGATTTTGCTACCGACGGCAACAAGATTCACCTCTATCACTCAATGTTCGACAACGATGCTATCTTCCTTCAGGACGTTGCAAACAGCGTAACACTCAAGTGTGACGGTGGAAAGCGTTTTGTTAAGTTCGATTACCCGGATATGCAGTTTATGGGACTCTGGCACACCACCAAGAGCGAAGCTCCGTTTGTTTGCATTGAGCCGTGGTGCTCGCTGCCTGCAACCGACGGCGAGGTTGACGACTTTGACACAAAGCCGAACTTCTTCCGCACCGCTCCCGGCGAGGTTAAGAGCTTTAACTACAGCCTTACATTCGGCGAAAACTGATTTTGGATATACAACAAAGCTGTCACGGTTAATCCGTGACAGCTTTGCTTATTGTACGGTGTTGACATGTGTGCTGGGATATAGTATAATTAAGTTGATAATAGTAATGAAGCGGATGACTTGGACTTCAAATTTAAAAGGAGAGATTGTCTATGGATGGACATATTTTATCAAGTGACTTTTTTGAAAAAGAATTTGTTCGGATAGAAACTATGGTTGAGCCATATATTTCAGAATCAGAAAAAATTATAAGTAATGCCGCTCAATTGGTTAATCGTGAAGAATTCGCATCCGGAGGAGAATGCTTGCTGAAAGGCTATTACTGTCCTAATAAAATAGTGGATATTGTTGTTGGCGGGGTTAATAGAGGGAAAATTCTTAAACGCATTACATCTTTGTCTAAAAAAGACTTTTGGTATGGTTTTGATAAAAACAATAGATTGCTAATGATAAAATCAAAAGCAGGAGCAACCATTGAAATAATTTCATATGTGGATAATAAGGAAATAGGTATTGGCTTCTCTGAATTAACAGGTAATATTAATTTTGTTTCCGAATGTATATACGAGAATAGCAAACTTAAAACTTACTCTGTTTTTCATCGAAATGAGAACAATATAAATAGGTGTGAACGGCAAGATTATTATTACGAAAATGATAAAATGCTCGTCGATTGGTATACCTATAGAAACACTAAACTAAAAATTTTAAAGTGCCTCACAGAGCCGCATGTACAATATTTTAGGTATGTTTTTCCTATATGTAATGGGGTAATAAAAAAAGGAACTCACTTCACTTCATACGAATATTCAAATGAAGGTCTTAAAGAGTATACAACTATCGACGGAAGAGAATTTAAAGTTACTAATGGACAGTCATATATAATAAATATTGATCGCACAATTTGAATTGTTTTAAGATAATAAATAAGTTAAATGGAGGTGTATTTATGAAAAGAATATGTTCCTTTATTTTGCTGTGCCTTATTGCTGTATCAATTGCGTCATGCAGTTTTCCGGTGAAATACCCTCAAGAGGGCATATACTATTGTGAGGAGTTAGGACTTAGCATTGATTTTTCTATTCATATGGAAGATCCTAACACGTGTGCTAAACTATATAATGAAGACGGCACATATCAAGTGCTTGAATGCAGGATTGATTTTGGCAGTACAATGTTTCTATTGTCGGATGACGACATTTATTTGGCTGGGAAAGTAAAATTTAAGGACGACAAGTTTATCCTAAGGGATGATAAGGAATATGTTTTTTGGAAACAGCCAGAATAAGCAAAAGCAGCCGCATCCTCGGATGCGGCTGTTCTTTATTTCTTGGTTTCAAACTCGTTTGCAACGTCTACAAGAAGTTCTCTTATTTTAAGATGCTGTGGGCATACCGCCTCGCATGCGCCGCATTTTATACATTCGGACGCTTTGCCGCCCTCGATGGTGTGTATCGTGTAGTAATATCCCGTGTTCCAGTTTTTGAACGCCTTTTTTCTGTTAAGGCAGGCGAAAAAGTCGGGTATCGGTATGTTCATCGGGCAACAGGAGGTACAGTAGTTGCAAGCGGTGCAGGGGACGATGTCCTGATTTTTAATGATGTCGAGAATTTTACCCACAGCCTCGCGTTCCACGCTTGAAAGCGGCTCGAAATCCTTCATAAATCCGATGTTTTCGCGCATCATATCAACGCTTCCCATGCCGGAAATGACCATAAAAATGCCCTCAAAGCTTGCCGCGAAGCGTATTGCGAGATTAGCCGGAGTCCTGCCGATTTCTTTGAGTATCGCGTTTGCTTCGTCAGGCAGCCTTGTAAGACTTCCGCCCTTGACCGGCTCCATTACGATGACCGGCTTGTTATGCTTGCGGCACACCTCGTAAACCTTGCGCGACTCTACGGACTTGTCGTCATAATCCGCGTAGTTGAACTGTATCTGTACGACCTCTATCTGCGGATATTCGGTGAGAATCGTGTCAAGCACTGATGCCTTATCGTGGAAGGAGATGCCGAAATGCTTTATTCTGCCCTCGGCGAGAAATTCAAGCGCGGTTTCATACGCGCGGCACTCTTTGAATTTTTTATAAAGCCGTCTGTCCTGTGCGTGCATGAGGTAGAAGTCGAAATAGTCCACGCCGCACGCCTTCAGCTGTGACTCAAAAAGCGGACGTATCTCCTCGTTTTTGGTAAAATGAAAGGTTGAGAGCTTGTTTGTGAGGACGTAGCTCTCGCGAGGGTAACGCGAGGTAAGGCAGTCACGAAGCGCGGTTTCGCTGAGGCCGCCGTGATAACCGTGAGCGGTGTCGAAATAGTTGAATCCGCCCTCGATGAACATATCGATCATCTTGCAAAGCTCTGTGTAGTCAATAGCTTTGTCGATCATGGGAAAGCGCATGCATCCAAAGCCGAAATTCTTTTTTACTTCGGGAAAATATGTCATGATATAACCTCCGTGTGCGTTTTTTTATATTATACCATATATATGCTGCGCAGACAAGCGAAATGTCGTAAATTTTTTGTTGCGCATCTAACTTTAATGCGCTTAACTTCAAGTGGAGCGGTGCTTTGCGGTTACCGCTTTACAGCGCGAATCTTTTTTTGAGCGCGAGTCGGGCGCAAAGGGAAAGCGGAGGAGTCCAAGAGGAGGTGGAAAACCGTAGGTTGTCCATCTCCTCTTGATATTATGCGCATGGCGATGCACTGTGCGTGGTCGGCGCTCATGAGAGCTCCTCGGGGACGCGTAAATTCGAGGGGGATGGGGAACCAGCTGCGCAGTTTCCTCATCCTCCTCGAGCTCCACCTGTCCTCCTTGCTTTGCGCCGGAGGCGCTCCTCTGCGCTCAAAAAAGATTCGCGCGGGTTTGGGAGCGCTTCGCGCTTACATACTGCCCACAGTGTAGATAGCGCATGAAAAAGAACAAGTCCGCTAAATGCGGACTTGTTTGTTTTATTATTCTATCCAGCCAAGCTCGGCGAGCTGTTTTAGCGTTTGTTCATCTATATCCGAACGCTCTCCGTCGGAGAACTTCTCGACGAAATGCGCCGTAAGCTGTCCCGGGTAGGACTCGAGTATGACGCTCGTCGTTATCTTTATGCGGTCACCGTCGGTGAGTCCATCAAACGAAACGCCGTCCGCCGCGCTCATGACGCATGGACCTTGGTTGTCGCCGACTATCATGTGTGAGCCGTTTGAGGAGAGGAGATAATAGCCTTCAAGATACCAGTAATCATCGTAAGAACCGTTTGCGCCATTGCCGGTGGACAATGGTGGAGCTTCCTTGAAGGCGCTGTGTGCATCTGTGCTGCCGCAGGATGCAGTCAAAAATGCGGCGGCAAGCAGAAGAAATGCAATAATCTTTTTCATGTTTTTCTCCTTACTCTATATCCATTACCGATCCTATGAAGAACGGCAGATTGGTTTCGGTGTCAATGAGCATGAACACGAAGGGTCTGTCAAGTATAACCTCTTTGATTTGCCCGATTACATCAGCCGCCGCGCAGTCGTTCATCTCGACCACAGTCGCCGCACCGGCACGTGTGCCTTTTTCGCCAACCTCGATGTATGTCTTGTGAAGAACGCGGTTTATAAAAATATTGCCTCTGCTTGAAGAACCGAGTCCCGAAAAGTCGGCGAGGTTGCCGTCGAACGCATCGGACATTCCCATGTCTGACAGTATATCGGAAAGCTCTGTGTCAAACTCAAACTCGAATTTCGGAAGTCCTGCGTTCACGGCAGTGGATATAGGATTTGAGAGTGTGTCATACAGCATCTCACCGTCAAGCGAGGTGATAAGCTCGGACACGCTCACGCCGTCACTTGGGAGCATAGCGGCAAAGGCGTATTTACTGCGAGAATAATATTTTATAAATCCCGTGAAGTTCTCGCCCTCAAGATATGCGTGCTCGTCTGAATACATCATATCGACCGTGCGTGCTGTGCCGTCTTCTTTTGTAAATACGGCATCGCGCACCTGATGCTTTTCATAAATGTCCTGCCACTCGGCGTCAAACGCCAGCGCGTTGACAAGATACATAACTGCATCCGTCGGGATTTCGTCGAGGATATCTTTTATCATCCCGTCGGTTTTTTCTTTAACCCAGTTGTTAATATCGCGGCATGTGGCATTATTAAACGGTGCCTTGTATATATCCGCGCCGTAGTAGTCGGCGTTCAACTGGAGAAAGTCATCGTTTACGGTGAACCGCTCATGGTCGGTGAACCAGATTGAGTTGGCAACGGAAAGCTTATTCTTTTCATCCTCGGGGAGCGATTCTTTATAGGATTTTAAATATGCGTTGAGCGAATCGATATCCATTCCGAGAACGCTTTCCATTTGTTCGCGTGTATTCTCCTCGGCACCGTTCGCCGTCATAGCCAGAGCAAACATTACCGAAAGCGGTGAAACAAGCGTGTTTTTGTCCTCTGTAAAGCTTTCGGCGAACAAACGCAGTCCGAAATCAGCCAGCACGTCACCGGCTTCATTTACATCGGCACTTTCAATATTGCCGCGCGGTGTTACGCCGTCGGAAAGGCTTGGGGCGTTATTATTGCCGCACGAGGTAAACGCTATTGCTATAAGAAGTAAGAAGGGAAGTATACGTTTCATATTGAAATCTCCTTTCGTTATAACTGATAAGTCAATTCACTTGCTTATTTATCGCCGAGAGAAGCGAAACCACTAAAATCGGTTCCTAATATTAACTCGGAGGTTGAGTAATTATAGAACATTGTTTCAGCTGAATTGACTCCGTTTTCAAAGGTGGAGTAAACATGAACTACAAAATAAATATCGCCGTTCAAATAAAACATTCCAAGTACAGCATGGGTGTATGCATCGCCGAGCTTTTCCTGTACAGCATCTCCGATTGAAGATAGTGAGTCTATTCCTATAACATCCAGATACTCTGCCAGAGAATACAGCTTATCCTCTGCACGGTTCCAATAAATGTACTGTGAATAATACGGCAGCGTATACTGTGACGGAATTGAAGCGACTACCGCAACGCACAAAAAATCACCAACTTCAGAGTAGGTAGAGTCTATAGCTAAATACTGATGCTCGTAAGGAGCACTGGCCATATATTTGTCAAGGATGATATCAAATTCTCGGGTTACCGTTTGACCCATAGTATCGATGTGCGCTGAATCGGCATTTATTTTGATAATATTGACATCGCGGTTGTGTTCATTATCCGATATGTGCTCGTTAGCATGAACCTCAATATTATAGTGGATAGGTGTTGTGATATGCTTGTTTTTGGTAAGATCTATAGAACTGAGAACGTTTACAGTTTCATCATAAGTGAGAATAAGGTCGCCCTCATTTGTGTGAACGAAATATGTGTCATTCGGGGAAAGCTTCTCGTTCGTCACGCTCGCAAATCTCAGCGCATCTGGGTATGTGTAGCTGTAATTGCGTCCTTGCGTAACTCCAATCACCTTAAGCACAGCGGCGTAGTTGTCAGCAAGGAAATAGTCAACTACGGCAATAAGCTCGATCTTTTGTTCGTTTAGTCTGTATATTCCAACGGGGACGCCGGTGCTTTGCGAATCTCCGTGGACGATTTCGGTTATCTCGGGAATAATCTCGGTAAGCAGGTCGTATACGTGCACGTCCTGCGTAGAGATTTCGCGAAGCTCTTTCATTCGCTCTTCGCTAACCTCACCGCCGTACTGGAGCTCTAAAAGCTTACTCGACCACGCAAAATTGTTGAACGAAATGTAGCGAACATCCTCGCCGTATTCTACGCGATAGATGACCTCAAATTCGCCGCTTCCGCCGCCCGAGCCTGAATATACGGGGATTATGTGGTCATAGCTTGTGTCAAAATCCTCGGGGAGCGGGAGCATTACTGTGCCGACTGACTTACCGTAATCGTTGGTATAGTATACTTTGAGCGAGGTCTTGTCGTATCTGATAGGCTCGTTCATAAGCTCCTCGGGCCAGATGTGAGCATCGCTGCAGAAATACAGAACTACGTTGCTGGCAAAGATTCTGTGGCAGAACATATACTCTTCAATCTCCGGTGTCGGAACATCAAGGCGTTCGTAACTTGAGGCAAAGGAGATTGACTTAAGATATTCGATGAAATTGTCGAAAATTGTGTGATTTAGCTTACCCGTATCTGCTTTAAGGCACACACTTGAGAGTTCTCCCATCTCAACGCAGATAAAGTTGTTTTCATAGAGAAGTATTCTAACGTCAACTCCGCTGCTTAGGGTGAATGTAAGTGTCGCTTCTATGAAAAAATTTTCGTTTTCGGTCTGCGGTACTACCGGCGCATCGTAGAACAGTTCAAGATAGTCGTTAATTGGTTCGTATTCGTAGCTCGGTACCGTTTCCTGATAAAACGGACTTCCGCTGATACTCATTCGAAGTGCGGAGTAGTTTTCAACCAGATTCAGTCTATCAACCAAAATATCCGAGCCTTTTTCGAGGGTTATGCCGTTATCGTTTATGAAAAGGTGGAAATGCGTGTCAAGCCAAACGGCGAGCATGAACTCTTTATCATAGCCCTTCAGCGTGAAGACCTTGTCGCCAACCTCCATATTTGTACTGAAATCGGCCAAGTAATCGCCGTGCGGCTTTTCCTTGAAGACATTATTGAGCGTGCCGATCTCATCACCGATGATATCGTTCAGCTCAACGCCGCTGATTTCCTGATACGGCACGTATATCCGCCCCTCGTAGCAGAAATATTCGCCGAGCGTGTTTTCTGTTATCACTGTTTTTGGAATGGTCACGCCGTTTTCTGTCACGTCCACAGCCTGGTCATCCGGCGGAACGGCGTCGCCGTCGTCGGTTTTGTTAATATCGGTTGCCATTTCGTTTATGTCGCCGGTGCTTTTAGTTATATGAGCGCCGTCACTGCTTGTGTTGAGCATGGGCGGCATAAGCTTGAGAATTACAAGCGTTGCTGCGGCAACCATAACAGCGCACGCCGCAACCGCGAACGCATGCGTGTGCGATGTGCGTATCGGCTTTGGCGCAGAGCGGATTTTGTCTGCCGCTTCGATAAGGTCATCATCGAGATGATTCAGCGCATCGTGAAGCTTATCGGGTTTCATATGTCAAATCCCTCCTTTTTGAGGTATTCGCGCAGGGATATGCGCGTGCGGTGGAGTAAACTCTTTAGTTTTGATGTGCTCATTTCGAGCGAGGCGGCAACATCGCTTATGCTATCGAGAAAATAATATCTGCAAATGAACGCGTTGCGCGCATCCGGTGTGAGCGTGCGGAGAAATGCGCTTACGGCTTCCCCGAGCAGCTTTGCGTCAAACGTTTCGTCCGGAGTGCTGTCGGAAGTGATGCCCGACAGTTCTTCAAGCGAGAGCATATATTCGCCGCCCCCGCGTTTCTTGCGATTCTGCCGGCGAACGCGGTCGATTGCGATGCACCGCGTGAGCTTTGAAAGGAATGTTCTCAGCAAACTCGGTCTTTGCGGCGGAATGGAATTCCATGCGGCAAGATATGTGTCGTTCACGCTTTCCTCGCTGTCCTCTGTGTCAGCGGTGATGTTGTAGGCTATTTTTATAAGGTATTTGCCGTACTTTATCTGCGTTTCGCTAATAGCTGATTCGTCACGGTTCCAGTAAAGCATAACTATTTCATTGTCATTCACGCATATCCCTCCTTTGCTTTCATATAATATCTCGTCAAAAAAATGTATCGGTTGCATATTTTTTGATAAATTGTAATATTGGGTCTGCTTATGTGAGCACATTGCGTAGATTAGGAGTGTGAAACTTGTAGGGACAGGCGTCCTCGACTGTCCAACACGCTAAAAAAACAACTTCCAATATGGCTTTGTGCAAAATTTCTGCTTGTAGAAATAATATGTGAAGCTTCAAGCTGATTATGAAATACTTTGCCGCGGACAGTCGAGGACGCCTGTCCCTACGGTATCAACGATTTCGTTATGGTATCGTATCTTAAATTTCCTCAATCACATTATACCAAACAAAAACTGTCCCGTCAATATAAAAGGCGCTGTATAAAATACAGCGCCGAATTTTTATTCAACAACAAATATAAACGGGTAAACGTCCTGACCGCCGTCAACGGTGTAGAATTCCACATCCGGATAGTTTGAGCTGATCCATTCCTCAACCGCCGCAACATCTTCAGACGCGGCATCCTTGCCCACAAATGCGGTTACGAGATATGCTTCATTTTCAAACATTTTTGTGAGAAGCTCCTCTGCCGATTCGGTTACGGATTTGCAGGATACCTTCATTGATTTGCCGACAAATCCTATGAAATCGCCTGCCTCAATGTGTACTCCGTCAAGCTCGGCATCGCGTATGGCCGGTGAAATGAATCCCGTGGTAACAGCTGACATTGCCTCCGTGAAGGTTTCCGCGATACGCTCGGGATCGCCAGACTGGAAGTTCATCGCGGATATTGCCGCATATCCCATGCCGAGGTCTTTGCTCTCGATAACGTGTATCTCGCTTTCGGTGTAGAGTGATGCCGCCTGCTTTGCCGCCATAACGATGTTTCCGTTGTTGGGGAACACGAATATATGGCGTGCACCGACAGCCTCGAAAGCTTCCACAAAATCGTTTGCGGAGGGGTTCTGTGTCTGACCTCCGGATACGATATAGTCAACTCCAAGCTCTGTGAAGAGCTGTTCTATGCCATCGCCCGAAGCAACGGCAACGGTGGCAAACTCCTTGATGGAACGGGGCTTCTGCTTCTTTTCATTCTCCTCAATATTGGAGTGCTGAACGCTCATGTTCTCAATCTTAACAGTTAAGAACTCACCGTATCCACGGCAGAATTCGAGCACACGCTCCGGAGTTTTTGTGTGAACATGTATCTTGATTATGCTTCCGGTTTTAAAAGCTACAACCGAATCTCCGACACTGACAAGGAAATCCTTGATAATGCCCTCATCGAAAGCCTCAATGTCACATTTTGCATTCTGGAGCTGCAGGAGAAGCTCTGTGCAGTAGCCGTAGGTCATTTCGCTGTCGGGACCGAAGTTTGAAAAGTCTACGGTGTTTGTTTTGGGAGGAGGAAGTGCACTTGCGCCGTCGATCTCCTCGCCGCACAGTATTTTATAGCAACCCTGGATTACATAGTAAAGTCCAGCGCCGCCGCTGTCTACAACGCCGGCTTCCTTGAGCTGGGGAAGCAGCTCGGGAGTGTGCTGAAGGGAAGTGTACATCTCCTTTATAAGATCGGAGAAGATCCCGTCAACAGTGCTGTTTTCATTAATACGGGACACGGCATATTCAACGCCCTCACGTGCAACCGTGAGTATTGTTCCCTCTGTGGGGGTCATTACCGCGGCATATGCCTGCTTAACGCCTGCTTTGAGTGCATTTGCTATAGTTTCACAGTCTGCCTTGTCGTGACCGGAAAAGCCTTTGGCGATTCCGTCGAAAAACTGCGAGAGTATAACGCCCGAGTTTCCGCGTGCGCCGAGAAGCATTCCCTGCGAGATTTTGAGTGCCACAGCCGAAAGATCGTCACTCTCAGTTGATGCCGCGGCGGCTCCGCCCTCCATGGTCATGCTCATGTTGTCGCCCGTATCTCCGTCGGGGACCGGGAAAACATTAAGCTCGTTGACTTCACGGGCATTTGCACGAAGCTGTGCTGCACCGCCCACAACCATGTCGGCGTACATTTTGCCGGTGAGGAGCTTAATTTCCCCGAGGGCGCTCTTGTTTTCTTCGTTTATCATAATTTCCTCGATAGTTTAGTCGTTTCTCTCGTCGCCCCAGAAGAAAAGTGCGACGGTGCCGGGGCCTGTGTGGCTTCCGATAGTTGTACCGATGTTGTTGATAAGAACCTTGCCGTCAAGGTTGGGGAAGGATGCCTCAACTATGTCTGCAACGGCCTTTGCGTCATCATGGCACGCGGAGTTGCTTATATAGCACTTGCCGGTGTATTCAAGTCTGTTATCTGCAAACTCTTTCATCTTTTCGGCAATTCTTGAAATAACCTTTTTCTTGGGGCGTATCTTCTCGCGCGGAATAAGCTTGCCGTTAACGTCAACGTTGAGAAGCGGACAAATTCCGAGAATTCCGCCGATTGCGCCTGCTGTTTTGGATACTCTGCCGCCCTTTACAAAGAAGGTGAGGTCGGAAGAGAAGAACCAGTGGTGTACGCGGCGCTTATTGGCTTCTGCCCAAGCTGCAAGCTCGTCAATAGACATTCCCTCGTCGCGAAGGTCTGCGAGCTTATCCATTAAAAGTCCGTATCCGGAGGATGCGGCGAGCGAGTCAACGATGATTATTTTGCGCTCGGGATATTTTTCGGACAGTGCTTTTGCCGCAGTGCGTGCGGACTGCACCGAGCCGGAAATACCGGATGACAGGGAAACGTGCAGAATATCCTGCTCCTTTTCAAGGAATTTCTCAAAATATTTTGTGTATTCACCAACGCTTATCTGCGAGGTTTTTGTATCTGCACCGTTTACCATAGCGGCATAGAAAGCATCGAAGGACATGGAGCGTCCGAGGTCATCGGGATATTCTGTTCCGTCCATGAAATAGTGGAAGCAAATATAGGAAATATCGCGGGATACAAAATGCTCGTGGGAAAGATCTGCGGTGGAGCAACAGCTCAGTACATAATTCTGCATATTGTTTTCCTTTCGTTGTGATACGTGGGACAGTGGCACACGTATACATTATAATATTATAATTATTTACATTATACCATATTTTTTATGCCAAATCAACCCCTATGCAATAATTTTGTTAATTTAGCATATATACAGGCTATAGAAGATGTTGTTTTTACAACATCTGTGCACTGTGCAAGCGACTCCGAGGCAGAGTCGCTTTGGATTTTAAGAGAAGAACACGCCTTTTATGAATATTTCCAGTCCTATTGCTATGAGGATAACACCGCCGAGGATGCCCGCTTTTCCCGCGAGCTTTGTGCCGAATTTCCTGCCGATGAAGAGTCCGGCTGTGCAGATGCCAAAGGTCATCGCACCGATTATGGCAACGGACACAACAGCTTCAATAAGACCGTATTCGGATATTGTAAATCCAACCGAGAGGGCATCGATAGATGTTGCCACGCCCTGAACGAGGAGTGCTCCGAGTGTGAGCTTGGTGAGCTTGCATGCGTCGGCAGGGCATCTTATTCCCTCAATCAGCATATTGATTCCGATATAGGAGAGAAGCACCAGTGCTATCCACGGGATGAATTTTTCAAAAGCGGAAAAATGCTCAACTACAGTGTGTACGCATATCCAGCCGATCATGGGCATAGCCGCCTGAAAGAGTGCAAAGGTTAAAGCGACTCCGAAAAGCTTTGGACGCTTCATTCCCGGTTCGTTGAGTCCGTTTGCAAGGGATACGGAAAAAGCGTCCATGGCAAGTCCGACTCCTAATAAAATACTATTAAAAAAGAAATTAAATCCTAGTGTCATTTGTCCCTCCAAATAAAAAAACCAAGCAGTTTTGTTCCATGCTTGGTGTCAGTGCAAAAAAACAGACTCCATGCATGGTATAATTTACACACACATGAGTCTCGCAATTTAAAACAAGCCAGACCTTCCCGGTCAGTATGTTGACTTGCTACGCAGGGCGCTTGCTACTCCCTCATATCC
>JAZTXD010000194.1:0-1265 GCA_045636265.1 Candidatus Flemingiibacterium sp. | reverse complement strand
GGACGAATGGCGTTGGATCACGAAAACGCTCGGTGCGGAAGTGCAGGTGCTCGACATGCCGCTGCTCGATACGCGCAAGAACAAAAATCTGCTCGGAACGTTCATCGCCGATCTCGTTTTGCAGGTGCTTGCATACTGTGCGCAGTTCGAACGCGAGGCGATTCTCACGCGCCAGCGGCAGGGGATAGCCGAGGCGAAGAAACGCGGAGTGCGCTTCGGTCGGCCGCGGCGCAAAATGCCGCCTGAGTTTGCTGAGGCGGTGGAGATGGTGAGATGTGGTGAGATTTCAGGGCGTGAGGCGGCACAGCTCTGCGGCATGTCGTATTCGACATTCAGGGAGCGGATGCACAAGTTTCGAGCGGATGCAACGAGTGCGTAGTGATAGTCAATTCGCTCATGAAAGTGTAATAAAGACACAAGGATTCGCTCATGAAAGTGTAATAAAGATATAAAGATTCGCTCATGAAAGTGTAATACCTGTCTTTTCAAAAAAGTGCTGTCAAAAAAAGTGCTTGCGTTTGACGATCAAATATGTAATAATTCACGCCGATCTCAACCGCAAGGGTAGGGATCATCTTGATGCGGGGAAAGGTCCCCGTGTGAGTGGCGGGAAGAAATTCTCGCCGCTTTCTTTTGAGGTGCACATGGAAAATAATGTATTGAGTATTTTCGTGGATGAATCAGGACGATTTCAGTATCCTGACAAAGATTCCCGCTTTTACATTCTTTCGATGGTATTTCATGATCAATCGGTGGATGTGCGCCCACTTATCCAGACCTACGATGAGAGTCTTGAATATATCGGAATAGACTCTGAAGCATTTGTATTTCATGCAGGACCATTAATCAGGAAAGAGAAGGGGTATGAGTATTTCCGGCGCAATCTGCGAGGAAAAATATATTCGAGGATGATGGCTTTTGCACGAAAGGTCGATTTCAAATATCACTGCTTGAGTGTCGACAAAAAATATATTGGCTCTTCGCTTCAAATCGCGACGCGATTGCGTGATCAGTTAGATGCGTTCATTGCTACGCATCGTGAAATGCTTTCTGCATTGGGTAGTGTGAAGGTCTATTATGATTGCGGGCAGACTCCCGTAACAAATCTTTTGAGAGGTTCTTTCGCAGATATTGGTTGTCCGGTTGAATTTGCACAAGGTGTTCATCCTCGTAATTACAAACTTTTTCAGATTGCGGATTTGATATGTTCACTTAATCTGGTTAAGCTCAAGTTGGAAGCTGGAGACAGATTAACTGAAAGTGAA
>JAZTXD010000193.1:0-1084 GCA_045636265.1 Candidatus Flemingiibacterium sp. | reverse complement strand
ACCCCCATCCGCTTGGATGGCAAACCGCTCGGAGATATCTACGATGAACTCGTAACAGGCGTTTCCGTGCGCTGGCTAATTGATAACCATCACCTCGCCCCTTATGAATATTATGCTCCCACCACCGTGGAAACGGATGGGTTGAAAGTGCAAATGGGCGATTACGTTATCAAAGACCTCGAACAGCTTATGAGCGACCGAGCGATATACTCCGATGTGCTGAAAAGCTGGAAGAGATTAGCGCGGGGGCAGAAAACAATCGCCTACTGCGTATCCGTAAAGCACGCCAAGGAAACAGCAGAAATGTTCCGCGCCGCGGGCTACCCTGCCGTGGAAATTGACGGCGGTACTCCCCCAAAGAAGCGAGCGGAGATTATGCAGGATTTCCGAGACGGCAAAATTATGGTGCTGTGCAATGTCGGTATTATCAGCGAGGGCGTATCGATTGACGATGTGACTTGCTGTTTACTCCTGCGACCGACCGAGAGCCACGCTCTCTACTGGCAACAAGGAATGCGAGCGATGCGTTATCAGCCCGGAAAGGTTGCTACTATCATCGATTGCGTGGGCAATTATTCCCGCAATCCGTTATTTGATGCGGATGTGGAATGGAGCTTGACGCAATCGGTGACAAAGAAACCGAGGATCAATCCTGAGGGCGATTTTTATATTCGCACTTGTGAAAGATGCTACAAAGTTTTCAAAACCGCGCCCGTCTGTCCTTACTGCGGGTATGAGTACCCTCTGCATCCGCGGGAGATTAAAGCACACGAAAATATTGAGCTTGCTCGCATCACAGCAGAGGAAGCGGCAGAAGCCGAGCGGCGGCGTAAACAAGCGCGTATAGAGCAAGGGCGGGCGCAAACATTTGAAGAATTGCTCGCCATCGGCAGAGCAAAAGGATATAAGAACCCCGCGTTTTGGGCGCAACAAGTTATGAGAGGAAGGAAAAGAAATTGAAATTAGGAAGTCTATTTGATGGATCGGGTGGGTTCCCTTTAGCGGGATTCTTATGTGATAACGAACCTGTATGGGCTTCGGAGATTGAGCCATACCCGATTGCAGTAACTAAATCTCGTTTCCC
>JAZTXD010000192.1:0-5321 GCA_045636265.1 Candidatus Flemingiibacterium sp. | reverse complement strand
TATGTTAAGTGGGTTATGTTCGGGGAGGGGGAGTAGGTGGGCGGTGTTAATCATTCATCGTTTATATCGCCGCCATACGAATAAGAAGATGTATAATTCTCATCCGAGGATATAGATTGATTGTATTCTTCGGCAACCATTGTACGGTGAAATTCAGCTGTAGGTGCTATTTCATGCGTCAATGCTTCAAGTTCATCAACGGTGGAATAAAAGAATTCTTTGCGCATATTAACCTTGTTCACTCTACGGCTATCAAGTCTGCGGTGTAATTCAGTTTCAAGCGCAACAGCATCTTCGGAAAAGATAAAGCTATGCACATCAAATTTGAACGGTACGGATGCACTGCCGAGTTCGTCAATGCGTTCCTGCGGGTCAAGACGGCGTGTCATTCCTATTTTAAATACCTGATCGCCGAACGCGCCATAGTTACTTATAATGTAAACATTGCCGGCTTTACCGTTTTGCAGATTGATTATATCGTTCTTCTTTGTTTCTACATGAGCAAGCATCTGTTCAAGTTCAAGTATGCGCTGCTGTAATCCGGTGGTATCGCTGCTGGATTCGATAATACGGCGCTGAAGCTCTTCAATCTGTGCGGCATATTTCCGTTCTTCGGCTTCTACTTTACGTTTTTCGGCTTCAAGTGCTTTCCGTTCCTCGGCTTCCTGCCGCATTTGTTCACGGATAGCCGCCTGTTCCTGTCGAGCCTGTTCTCTCTTAACATAGTAATTGTATTCGATTTTTACGGCATTTATAAACAAATACTCAATTTCACCTATAAAGCGCGTCATGGTCGGCGCGATCTGCTGATTACCCTTGCAGACTATATCAATGTATTTCTGAGTTACTTCCTTTACATTGCTGACCGCCTGATCGATTTTGTTATATTTCAGATCGTAAAGGATGTTCTGCAGTTCGGCTCTCAGCGCAATAACCATCAACTGGTATATTGTTTGGTTGGCTTTGGTGGTATATCGTGCCGCATACTCTCTCATTACAAGTTCAATCTGCTTGTCGTTATCGTTAAATGCTTTCTTAAGCGACGGCACATCCATACAGTGCAGATTGATTGTTACGGATGGGAACAGGTTATCAAGATTTTCGATTGTGTTGTTTTCGATGTTATATGCGAATGATGAATTTCGGCTCAGTTCAATGGCGTGTACTACGGCTTTGTAAATCTCTTTTACGGCAGTTACACGGCGCGCAGAGTTATTGTACATCTTTTCCGCTTGTTGAATCTTTTGCGAAAGCTCCTGTACAGTGTTCTGATGTCTTGCAATAATTCCGCTCAGCTCCTGCACATCTCCTTGAAGCTCCGATATTTCGGCGGTTTTCTGTGCGGCTTCCTGATACAATCGTTCACTGTTTTGCTGTAGTGCGCGGTAATTCAGCATCTCCGGGGTAATGCTCGATTGTGTTTGCAAAAGCTCGGCTTTCAGTCGGTTATTATCAGCTTTGAGTTTTTCAATGGTTTGCTTATATTCGCCTATACGGAATATATCGAGTAAGCCCATTTATACCACTCCTATAATATTTATTAAATTTTTATAATATCCCTTGACAATTCCAAAATAAATGCTATAATAGTAGCAGTAGCAACAATTAAGTTGTAGTGGAGGATAACATGAGTAAAGAAAATACGACTATAGCGGATGAAATATTAAAGATGATAGACAAATCATCTGATAAAGAGCAAGCTGTGCGAATAGCTATTTCAATAATCCTTTCAGCTTCAGCTCAAATTCAATCCGAGCGCGAACATTTTCCTGCTCGTCCTCTGGAATCATATCTAACAAATCCAGTATAGACTTTTTGAAATCCGAAAGTTCGTCAATTGATGACGGGCTTTTTTCTTTTTCCGGATTATCTGTTTCACCGTTTAAATACTCTACCGTAGTTCCCAGAATGTCAGCTATCTGCTCAAGACACTTTGGTGGTATGGTAGAGTTTTGTTTGTTTACTGTCTGAAGCCAAGAACGTTCTTTGCCAATCTCATTGCAGATATGGGTTTTAGAAATTCCTTTCTTTTTCGCCAATGCTGAGATTCTGTCGATTACCAACAAAATTAACACCCCTGTATTGTATAATGCGCCGAAATACCAAAATGTGTTGGTAACCTATTGACATTACCAACAAATCGTGGTAAAATAGAATCACAGCAACAACAATAGTAGTAATAGCAGTACGGCAACACTATAATACCACAGATTGTTGATAATGTCAAGGAGGAATGAGAAATATCCATGAATAATCAGAAAGTAAATAACGCCGACATAAGAGACGAACTCAAAAACGCAAATGTGTACCTTTGGCAGATTGCCGCCAAAATCGGCATTGCAGAGTCAACATTTATACGTTGGATGCGTTTTGAATTATCTGATGAGCAGAAGCGGCAAGTCCGTATGGCGATCAAAGAAGTAATGGAGGAACAAGCATGACCAACCTAATCAAAATAAACTACAACGAAGCCGACGAACCTGTCGTATCGGGCAGAGAGCTTCATGAGAAGTTAGAAATTGAAACCCGTTACAATGACTGGTTTCCGAGAATGTGCGAATACGGTTTCGCGGAGGGAAAAGACTATTGCTCATTTTTGAGTAATAGGTCAGACGGCTTAGCAGGCAAGCCCAGAACAGACCACGCAATCACCCTCGATATGGCGAAACAGCTGTGCATGATACAGCGCACCGACATCGGCAGAAAGTGCCGTGAGTACTTCATCGAAGTAGAAAAGGCATGGAACAGCGACGAAGCGGTTATGGGCAGGGCACTGAAGATATACGACCGCCGCAACAAGGCACTGACCGCAGAAAACAATCGCCTCCTCGCCGACAACACCGCCAAAGACGAACGCATAACCGAACTTGAAGACCAACTCACAGCGGCTGTAGAGGACAACGACAAGCTCAGCAAGCGCGTAATGGAGAACGGTATCAAGGCATGGTTCGCCGACCGCGTTATCGACAGCGGCGAAAATATGTGCATCCGTGAGACAGCGAAAGAGCTGGGCGTTAAAGAATCGGATTTCACGTCGATGCTGGTCGAGCGCAAGTACCTGTACCGCAACAAAAACAATCAAAATCGCCTGTTCCCGTATTCTTCGCCGCAGTGCCGCGGGGTGTTCGTGGTCAAGGAAGTGCAGTTTAAGGGCGGCATGACATATCAGTCGCAGACGCTTGTCACTCCGGCGGGCAGGATCAAACTCCATGCCGAGTGCATCAAGGCTGGGTTGATAAACGAAATGCCGGTGCAGGACAGCATTTTGTGGGAGGTGTAGCAGATGCCCCGCTTGAAGTTAAGCACCCTCGACGCGCACCGCAAAATATTCAACGACTTTGTAAACTACCGCGCTTCCGAATGTGACGTACAGATAAGACAGCTCGGCGAGCGCATGGGCATCAGTGAGTCGACGATGCACAAATACAAGAAATTCCCCGGCGCGATGTCGCTTGACGATCTGTTAAAGATGGCGAATTTGCTTAATATGGACCCGCGTGTGCTCCTTACGGTGTACGCCGAGGGTAAGCGTCCGTGGGAGCAGCGAGCTGCAGGGACGCAGAAGGAGGCAGCGACATGAACGTCGAACCGAGTAAGCTCAACAAATTCATCACCGAGCTTTGCTGCGAACAAGGGCTTACCATCCCGGAAATGGCGAAAAAAGCCGGGTTTGTGCCGAGCGTCATATACAAATGGCTGTACGGGCGCAGTAAGCCGACGACGTCGAGTATGAAAAAACTGGCGGCAGGCATCGGGGTGCCGTTCTACGTACTGCTTAGCGCAACGGGCAAGGACAACATGGCAGAGGATGCGAAAAATCAGTCCAGCAGATTTTATAAATACTACACGGCTCACGGAATGACACGCAACGACGTAGCCGACATTGCAAAATCATCTCCTCACACTGTATGGTGTTGGGAACGAGGTCTTAGCAAACCGCAGGCGGCACAATACAATCGGCTGTGTGAGCATTTCGGGGTGACCGGTGCGGAGTTGGGGCTTTCGCCTTATAAGGTGAAAAATGGTGTACACGCGAGCACAATCGAGCCGAATTACACGCCTGAGCTTGATGCACTGCTGCATGAGATAGACGATCTGGGCGAGGGATGCAAACGGTATGTGATGGCGTATCTCAGCCATAATACCGAAAAATGGCAGACACAGAAGCTCCGCGAGGGACGTGTGACCGATGACGAAATAACGCTCATGCGACAGCGGATCGACGATTATAAGAGAATGTGGGGAATAGCATGACTATTGGCGAGCGCATACAGGCACTGCGAGTTGAGAGAGGATTAAGCCGCAACGAGTTTGCGAAACTGCTGGGTGTAGCGTACTTTACACTGTACAATTGGGAGCACTACGGCGTAACACCGAATCAGCGGTATATACGTGCGGCGGCGAGGCTGCTTGGCGTTGAGTTTGATGTGCTTATCAACGGAGGGCAGGGGCTGTGATGACACCCTACTGCATACCGTGCATCTATTGCCGCAGATTTACCGACGGCGGACTTAACGTCTGTTGCCATTACTACCTCGACACGGGCAAGAAACTACCATGCCCCGGCGGTGACGGATGTACAGCGCGGGTGATTCTGCCGCCCGATGAACGGTTGGAGTATATAAAATCGCAGGATTATTTGCGCCGCACGGTCAAACGGCTGCCGCATGACTGGCACGAGGACGATTTTATCGCAGACAGCCGGGGGGATTGTGGGGGAGGATTATATCGGCGATTGGAGGTAGACGAGCATGACGGAATTTACAAACTTTGTATTTATGGGGCTTTTTATCATTGAATGGGTAGTATTTATTATGATGATGGGAGATTGAGAAAATGACCGCTGAACAATCAAAAGAACGCATCCTACATGATCAGATGCTTCGTATCGAACAGCAGCGCAGGGAGATCGCGCATTTGCGTGCAGAGGTTGCGGAGCTGGAAGAGCTGCTTGACCTCAAGGACAGACTGATAAACGAGATATTCCGTGCACACACAAATGGCGGCGGACGTGCAATCAGGCTCGAACACAGCCGCCTTGTCAACGACGGTACGCCGATTGTGCTGTGTTTCGAGCAGATTGATAACATCGACTGCACGGTGTTGAGGGCTGTCCGATGAAAGCCCGCGCCGGAAAAACGACGTTTGACAACCTCGCACCGGAACTGCGCAGACAGCTCGACGATATGATGCGGCAGCGTCTCAACGAGGAATGGGCGAGAGTGCAGGCGATAGCCTCCGAACGATTTATGTACGGGCTGGCTCTCACACTCAACGATAAACTCGGCTACCGTGACAAGGGCATTAAAATGATACTGGAC
>JAZTXD010000191.1:0-21314 GCA_045636265.1 Candidatus Flemingiibacterium sp. | reverse complement strand
GGATGCCTTGATGCCGTCGAACCACTCGTCATCGATAACAACGGGCATGATGTTGGGGTCGGGGAAGTAGCGGTAGTCGCCCGCAGTTTCCTTGTTACGCATAGCGTAGGACTTACCCTTGATGTCGTCCCAGCGGCGGGTTTCCTGAACGAGCTCTTCTGTGCCGTTCTCAAGTGCGTCGATATGACGTGCCACTTCATATTCAATGGCACGGGTGATAGCAGTAAGCGAGTTCATGTTCTTCATTTCGGTACGCACGCCGAGCTTATCGGAGCCTTCGGGGCGAACAGAAAGGTTAACGTCGCATCTCATTGAGCCCTGTTCCATACGGCAGTCGGAAACCTTCGCAAATCTGAGAAGCGAACGAAGACGCTCAAGATAAGCGATAACTTCCTCTGCGCTCGAAAGGTCAGGCTGGGAAACTATCTCGATAAGCGGTACACTGGTTCTGTTGAAGTCAACGAGAGAAGTGTCGGTCCAGTCGTCGTGAACGAGCTTGCCTGCGTCCTCTTCCATGTGTATCTGCTTGATGCGGATAGACTTCTTACCCTTGGAGGTTTCAATGTCAACAAGACCGTTCACTGCTACAGGAGCGAACCACTGGGTTGTCTGATAGGAGCAGGGAAGGTCGGGGTAGTAATAGCTCTTCTTGTCGAATGTTGTTGTGCGGTTGATGTGACAGTTAAGCATCATGCCGGCTGTCATGCCAAGGTCAACAACATGCTTGTTTACAACGGGAAGCATACCGGGCATACCGCAGCATGCAGGACAAACGTGATCGTTCTGCTCGCCGCCGAATTTAGCGGAGCAGGAGCAGAATATTTTTGATTCGGTTGCAAGCTCTATATGAACTTCAAGACCGATGACGGTTTCGTATCTCATCTTATTTGCCCTCCTTCGATACTATCTTCGCCGCTTCAAAGAGCGTGTTCTCGGAAAATGCCTTGCCGAGAAGCTGTACTCCGCCGGCAACTGCCGCGGGAATACCGGAAATTGAAGCAGGAGCGGTGTAGAGCGCTTCATCAAAGGAGATATACTTGTTTGCAGTTGTATCAGCTTCAGTATATGCGGCTTTGGAACAAGCGGGGAGAATGAGAACGTCATACTCCTCGAAAAGCTTTGCGAGGGCTTCAACGATTACACGGCGTACACGCATGGATTTATCGTATACGGGCATATAGTTGTCGTCGGAAAGCGTTTCGGAACCGTAGAGAATAGCGGCTTTGGTAAGCTCGCCGAAAGCCTCGGTGCGGCTGTTGGTGTAAAGCTCGCCGATTGTTGTATAGTTTTCGGTTCTGTGACCGTATTTTACGCCGTCGTAGCGAGAAACGTTGTTGCAAAGCTCGGCGCAGAAGAGAGCGCTCCATGCGGTTTTGGCAAATGCAAGCACGTCGCATTCGATTTCGTCAACGCTGACGCCGTCAGCTTCAAGAGAAGCCTTAGCCGCGGCGATCTTCTCTGCGGTTGCAGAATCGATATCCTTTGTAAAGGTGGTTATAACAGCAGCCTTCTTAAGATTTGCCGCGCCGGTTTTTACGAGCGCACATTTATCCTCGGGAAGAGAAGTGCCGTCCTTGTCATCGTGACCGACGATAGCATCGAGCACATCCTTGCAATCGGAAACGGTGTTTGCCATAACTCCGACACACTCGCCCGAGCAAGCCGCCGGAATTGTTCCAAAACGCGATACAGTGCCGTAAGTCGGCTTGATATAAACAAGACCGCCAAGCGCTGCCGCGCGTCTTTGTGCGCCGTTTACGTCAAGTCCCACAGCGGCTTTAGCATCGCCGTTTTTGAGAAGCTCGGCAGATGCAAGGCTAAGATTGCCGTTTGCATCGGTAACCGCCCCATAGTATGAGGTTTCGCCGAGAAGGTCAATGCCGAACTCTCCAACGTTTGCCTTGCCTGCGATGGAATATCCTACCGCCTGAAGCTTGTTTACAGCCTCAGCAGAGAAAAGGCTCATGTAACCGTCGAGCATTTTTGAGCCGGCGGTGGTGGGAAGCTCGGTTGTGAGCATCATGTCGTCAAGAATGACTGCGGGAGTGCTCACGGTTTCGTTTTTGTTAATATACAGTTTCATTTTGCATCCCCCTTATTCAACAAGACGAGGTACCTGCCAGTAGCCCTCATAGGACTCGGGCGCGGACTTCTGAAGCTCGTCACGGGTGAACAGCTTTATTTCTTTATCCTCACGCACAACGGTGAGCATAGGCATAACGTGCACCATGCGCTCAACGTTTTCGGTGTCAACAGCTTCCATAGCCGCAATCTCCGCGTTCTTCGCGGTGAAGAATTCTATAACTCTTGCGGACTCTTCTTCTGTGAGTGCGAGCTGGTTGAGCTTTTGCAGACGGATAAAGGATTCTTTATCGGTTATAAGCATATATCTTATTCCTTTCGTGTAAAATTCGGCTGTTACAAATTTGTATTAAAATCTCTAACAGCCAAGGAGTGAGGGGTGGGTGCAGGGAGGGGATAGAAACTTCGGCGTTTGAGATGGTTCCATCCCCTCCTTGCCGAGTGTTGCGCCACGCGCAACACGAGTATATCATACAAGAATATTATGGTTAATCTCTAACCTTGATATGCACTTCGCGAAGCTGGAGCTCGGTAACCTCACTCGGAGCACCCATCATGAGGTCCTGTGCATTTCCGTTGAGCGGGAACGCGATAACGTCGCGGATGGTTTCCTCGCCTGCGATGAGCATGATCATTCTGTCAACGCCGGGCGCCATACCTGCGTGAGGAGGAGCACCGTAGCTGAACGCGGTGTAAAGTGCACCGAACTTCGCCTTGACATCCTCTTCGCCGTAACCTGCGATCTCGAATGCCTTCTTCATGATCTCGGGATTGTGGTTTCTTACAGCACCGGAGGAAAGCTCTACGCCGTTACATACGATGTCGTACTGGTATGCGAAAATCTCGAGGGGATCCTTGTTAAGAAGCGCGTCCATACCGCCCTGAGGCATGGAGAAGGGATTGTGAGTAAAGTCGATCTTTCCGGTTTCCTCGTTGCGCTCATACATCGGGAAGTCAACGATGAAGCAGAATTCAAAGGAATCCTTGTTGATAAGTCCAAGCTCGTTTGCGATCCATGTACGCATCTGACCTGCGAGCGAGTTGATGATAGCGGGAGTGTCGCTGATGAAGAAGAGCGAATCGCCTTCCTTGATGCCGCAAAGCTCTACAAGCTCTGCCTTTTCAACATCGGAGAGGAACTTCGCGATCGGTCCCTTGAATTCGCCGTCCTCGAGAGTGATATATCCGCAGCCGAACTTCATGCCAATGCTGCGTGAATATGCGTCGATAGCCTTTTCAAATGCCTTCTTGCCGTCGCCCTCGCCGTCCTTCTTAACAAGGTAGTTCGCAACGATACCGCGAACGAGCTTGTTCTTGAAGGGGATTGTGCGTCCGTTGATCTCAAGGAAATCGTGGGTAGCGAAGAAGTCTGTGAGATCCTTTATGATAAGCGGATTTCTGAGGTCGGGCTTATCTGTGCCGTACTTGAGCATTGCATCTGCAAAGGTGATGCGGGTGAAGGGCGGCTCGGATACGGGCTTGTCGGAGAACTTCTTGAAGGTGTTGTACACAACCTTCTCGGCAACAGCGAATACGTCCTCCTGTGTTGCAAAGGACATTTCAAAGTCGAGCTGATAGAATTCTCCGGGGGATCTGTCCTGACGTGCGTCCTCATCTCTGAAGCAGGGAGCAATCTGGAAGTAACGGTCGAAGCCGGAAGCCATTAAAAGCTGCTTAAACTGCTGGGGAGCCTGGGGAAGAGCATAGAACTTGCCCTTGTGCTTACGGCTGGGAACGAGGTAGTCACGCGCACCTTCGGGAGAGGAAGCGGTGAGTATGGGAGTCTGGATTTCAAGGAAGCCAAGCTCCTCCATCTGCGAACGGAGATAGGAAAGTATCTTGGAGCGCAGAACTATATTGTCGTGTATCTTTCTGTTGCGAAGGTCGAGGTAACGGTACTTGAGTCTTACTTCCTCACGGGTTTCGGTGGAAGCATCGATCTCAAAGGGAAGGCCGAGCTGGCAGGGACCGAGAACCTCGATCTTATCAGCACGTACTTCGATCATACCGGTTGCGATCTTTGCGTTTACGGTTTCCGCATCGCGCTCGGTTACATTACCCTCAACGAGAATAACGGTTTCCTTGGGCATGCCGGCGATCATTTTGTCGTCGTTTACAACGATCTGTGTTACGCCGTAGTGGTCGCGAAGGTCAACGAAAAGTACGCCGCCGTGGTCGCGCACGGTGTCGATCCATCCGGTGAGGGTTACTTTATCACCGATGTTGGATTTGGTGAGTTCATTACAGTTGTGTGTTCTTAACATGGTAGATTCCTCCATAAAAAATAGTGGTTGATGCAATGGACAAGAAACAAAAAAACCGTCCTCGCCCAAAAACATGGGACGAAAGACAGCTTCCGCGATACCACCCAAATTGACGCACAAGCAATGCTTGTGGAGTCCACCTTAATTAGATCTTAACGCGATCAACGTGCGGTTCTACTAACGGAAAGGCTCCGTGTTCTTCCGCTTGCTCGGAAGTGTTTTTCACGTGCGGTTCACTACCGTCTTACACCGACCGACGGCTCTCTGCAAGCTTACCAAACGCTACTCTCTTCGTCAAAGCAACAATCTACATAATATTATATCACAACTTTTTTCTTATGTCAATAGTACATTATGGAAAAACATAAGGTTTTCTACATATAAGATGCACCGCAAAATGCATAAAAGCAGGTGATGCACACCGGTGCATCACCTGCTACAAAAACGCTGTATTTGGTGCTTCTGTTTTGTATGAATACTGCTTACAGAGTATCGTCAATATACTCCGGCAGCCAGTTACCGTGTGCCGCTATAAGCTCGTCGCACATTGCGATAATATCGTCAATCGACAGCTCTGCCGCAGTGTGCGGATCGAGCATTGCCGCCTGATATATCTTTGACTTTTTCTTTGTTGCCGCCGCTTCTATTGTAAGAAGCTGGGGATTTATGTTTGTGACGTTCATAGCCGCAAGCTGTGTGGGAAGCTTGCCGACATAGCAGGGAGTGATTCCGCTGCCGTCAACAAGACACGGTACCTCAACGCACGCTTCAGCGGGCAGGTTCTCGATAAGTCCCGTGTTGAGCACGTTTCCACCGATTTTGTACGGCTTGTCGGTTACCATTGCATCTATGATATAAGATGCGTATTCATATGTGCGCTCGTGAGTCAGTGTTTCGCTGTTTTCAACGAGCTGCTTTCTCTGATCTTCCCATTCCTTGATCTGATTTACACAGCGGCGCGGATATTCGTCAAGCGGAATGCTGAATTTTTCGATAAGCCAGGGATATTTCGATTTGATGAAGAAAGGATTGTACTCCGCATTGTGCTCGCTTGACTCTGTACAGTAGTAACCGAAGCGGCGGATGTATTCAAAGCGCACCTTATCCTGGTGCTCTTTATCGAAATTAACCGCAAGACGGCGTATTTCGGGGTAGAGATCGTTGCCCTCAAGGTCGCGGATATCGAGAAGCCACGCCATGTGGTTGATGCCCGCGATAGTTGTGGAGCACTTGTCCACATACTGACTGAGTCCCAGCTTATTAAGTATGCCGGACGCGCACACCTGAACGCTGTGACAAAGTCCGATGACCTTGATTTTGGTGTATTTCTGCAGATAACCGGTAATCATCGCCATGGGGTTAGTGTAGTTGAGAAGCCAAGCATCGGGGCAGACCTCTTCCATTTCGTGAGCGATTTCCTCAAGCACGGGAATTGTACGCAGTGCTCTGAAAATGCCGCCGATACCGAGCGTGTCGCCGATAGTCTGCTGGAGTCCGTATTTCTTTCCAATTTCAAAGTCTGTTATGGTGCACGGATCATAGCCGCCGACCTGAATTGCGTTTACAACAAACTTCGCATCGCGGAGTGCTTCCTTGCGGTTTTCAACGCCAAGATATTTTTTGATTGTCGCCGCGCCGCCGTTTATGTTTTTGTTAAGTGCGGTGAGCATGACATAAGAGTCCTCAAGACGTGTTGCATCGATGTCGTAGAGTGCGATTTCGGCATCGTGAACCGACGGGGTAAGCATAATGTCGCCGAGTACGTTCTTGGCGAAAATGGTGCTTCCCGCGCCGACAAATATGATTTTGATCATTGCAAGTTCTCCTTTTGACATTTTTATTTATGTTATCAAATAAATGATAGCATATTTTGTTTATATTGTGAATGGCGTTGTGTAACCAAAATATGTTATAATGTAAACAAGACTAAAAAATCGGGAGTGGTGTAAATGCTGAAGGAAACCGTAAAAAAGTCACAGTACACAGAAAACTTTTTTATAAATGACCGTGGATTTGAAGACTTAAACCCTGTCCTCTTCGGCTGGGAGCAGTGCGGCTCGGGCCAGTCATTCGGTCCGGCTGTGCGTGACTGTTATCTTTTGCATTATGTTCTGTCGGGGGGCGGTAAGTTCAGAAATGAACGGGGCGAATATTCGGTCTCCGAGGGACAGCTCTTTCTGATACGCCCCGGGGAGATAACATATTACGCCGCGGATGAAAAAGACCCGTGGTACTACATATGGATAGGCTTTACCGGAAAGCTTGCAGGGGCATTCGACTCCGCTTCCGATGTTATAAGCGCAAACTGTGGGGAACGTTTTTTGCAGATGCAGAAGGCGGTAATGTTCGGTGCGGTTACGGAGGAGCTTCTGGTTGGCAACATATATCTTATCATGTCGGAGATTATGCCCGAAAAGAAGGATAACTCCTCATACGATGCAGATATTGCCCACCGTGCGGTGAGTTACATTGAGCGAAGCTATATGAACCGTTTATCGGTGGAGGAGCTGGCCGGGGGCATGCATATCAGCCGACAGTATCTGTCGCGCGTGTTCAAGCAAAAATACGGTGTCACTTTGCAGGAATATATAATATCTGTCAGAATGAAGCATGCGGCAGAGTTTTTGAGGCAGGGATATTCCGTTTCGGACACGGCGAGCATGACGGGATATGCAGATGTATTCAATTTCTCAAAAATGTTTAAAAAGTATCACGGATTTGCACCTTCAAGGCTTCGCGGATGACATTGTAAATGTTTTGTGTACAATGGAAAAAATATCTTGCTGTTTTTTTTCGTAGGTGCTATAATGTATGTGTAAAACTTATAGGGGAAAATATTATAGATGTTAAAGAGATTTTTTGCATATTATAAGCCGCACATGGGCATTTTTACGCTTGATATGATAGCGTCGCTGGTTGTGGCACTCGTTGGTATCGTATACCCGATGGTAACGCGCACCATGCTCAATGATCTGATACCTAACCGCGAATACCGCCTTATTGTAATATTCGGTCTGGCGCTGCTGCTGCTCTATGTGATACGTATGCTGCTCAACTACTTTATACAGTACTACGGTCACGTCATGGGCGTTCGCATGCAGGCAGAGATGCGCTCGGACATGTTCCGCCATCTCGAAAAGCTTCCGTACAGCTACTATGACAACCACGAAACGGGAAAGATAATGTCCCGTATGACAAACGACCTCATGGACATAAGCGAGCTGGCACATCACGGTCCCGAGAACATACTCATATCCGGTGTGTCGGTTATTACATCGTTTATATACCTCTCAACGATCAACATATGGCTGACACTCATCATTTTTGTGGCGGTTCCGTTTCTGCTTGCTATCGCAACGGCACTGCGCGGCAAAATGCGTGCGGCATTTCTTCAAAGCCGCCAGTCTGTGGCACAGATCAACGCTTCGCTCGAAAGCTCGATATCCGGTATCCGAGTTACAAAGGCGTTCACCAATGCCGAAAAGGAGCAGGAAAAGTTTGAAGAGGGAAATGTTGAGTTTGTGGAGGCAAGACGCAAGGCGTACAAGGCGATGGGACAGTTCCATTCTTCAACATCCTTCATTACCGATATTTTCAACGTAATCGTGCTTATCGCAGGCGGTCTGTTCCTCTACGCCGGCAAAATAGATTTTGCTGACTATACCACGTTCATGGTATCCGTCGGTGTGTTCATAACCCCGGTTATGACGATGATCAACTTTATGGAGCAGTATCAGAACGGCGTTACGGGATTTGAGAGATTTCTTGAAATCATCGACGCCGAGCCTGAAGCCGACGCACCCGATGCCGTTGATATCGGAAGTGCCGATGGCAAGATCGAATTTAAAAATGTAACCTACGCATACGACGGAGAGCACGATGTGCTCAAGAATGTAACCCTCTCTATTGAAAAAGGCAAGACCTTCGCGCTTGTCGGACCGTCCGGCGGCGGTAAGACCACGATCTGTCACCTCATCCCGCATTTCTACAATGTTGAGTCGGGCGAGATACTTATCGACGGTGTTGAGATTCACAAGATCAAAAACGAATCACTTCGCAGAAACATCGGTATAGTTCAGCAGGATATTTACCTCTTTAACGCTTCAATCCGCGAGAACATTCTCTACGGCAGACTTGATGCAACCGAAGAAGAGGTTATCGAAGCCGCAAAGCGTGCAAATATTCATGAGTGGATAATGACGCTTGACGAAGGATACGAAACCGTTATCGGCGAGAGAGGCGTGCGCCTTTCCGGCGGACAGAAGCAAAGACTTTCCATTGCGAGAGTGTTCCTCAAAAATCCGCCGATACTCATCCTCGACGAGGCAACGAGTGCGCTTGATAACACAACGGAAATCATGATTCAGGAAGCGCTCGACGAGCTTTGCCGTGGACGTACCACAATAGTGGTAGCACATCGCTTGTCAACCATTAAAAATGCTGATGAGATCGCGGTTATCTCCGAGGGCAAGATAATCGAGCAGGGAACACATGATGAGCTTGTTGCGGCAGGCGGAATGTATTCGCACCTCCACTCGGGACAGTTCAGAGAAAAGATATAAATACAATCGGAAAACGCTGTGGAATACCACAGCGTTTTTTGCATGCTGTGCATCATTTTTACTATGTGTACTTTTCGTAAAAAATCTGTATAAACGCTTGCAAATCTGTAAAATTTATGATATACTATATGAAGTGTGTTTTGCTTTGTTAAAGTCATGTTGGGAGGTGCAGCTTGCCGGCTATGAAAAAAATAGATACTGTTGTGCGCCGCGAAACTTTATACGTGGCGGCGTGGACCTTGATACTGTCCGTTTTAATGGAGGCGGTGTTCCTTGTTATCGGAAAATGGAACATTACTGTTCTCCTTGGAAATCTGCTGGGAATATTCGCAGCAGTGCTGAACTTCTTCCTAATGGGACTCACGGTTCAGAGTGCGGTCTCCAAAGAGGAAAAGGAAGCGAAGAATCTTGTTAAGCTTTCCATGACGCTTCGCAATTTCCTGCTTGTGGCTGTTATGGCTTTGGGCTTTCTTATTCCGTGCTTTGATGTAATAGCTGTGCTGATACCGCTTCTGTTTCCGAGTGTTGCGGTGAAGCTTCGTCCGATGTTTATGAAAGCGGAACAAGGTGGAGGTGAGAATGCAGATGAACAGTAAAAAATCACTCGCCTTCCGTATCACCGACATCGCATATATCGTCATGATGATACTGCCAATCTTCAGCGCAATGATACTCAAGGTGCTTACAAAGCCTGCGAGCGGCGGAATAGAAATAGCCGGTGCTCAGATATTTTTCACGGTGCCGATGCCACTGCAGGATTTCCCGATAACCGAGTCACAGGTCAACTCACTTGCGGTTATGATAACTTTGCTGTTCCTTTGTTTGTATTTAACCCACGGTATTCGCGCAGGGGTTGACACAAAACGTCAAATGGCGGCTGAATGGCTTGTTGAAACTGTGCAGTCAATGGTTCGCAGTAATATGGGCGCTGACAAATATTTTGGCGGATTCCCGCCGTTTATCGCAGCAGTTATGGGACTGTCGGCTCTTTCAAGCTTAATAACTCTTGTGGGGCTTTATCCCCCGACATCTGATATGAATATCGTTGGCGGATGGGCGATAATCGTTTTCGTACTCATCACATATTACAAGATGAAGTGCGGTCCGGTTCACTACGCACTGAGCTTCTGCGATCCGCCCCTGCTTGCTCCGCTTAACATTATAAGCGAGGTTGCAACTCCCGTTTCGATGGCGTTCCGTCACTACGGAAACGTTATTTCCGGAAGCGTTATATCGGTGCTCATCGCCGCGGCACTTCAGGGGCTTTCAAAAATGGTACTCGGATGGCTTCCGGGATTTCTCTCGGACATCCCGATCTTCCAGATCGGACTTCCTGCGGTGCTGTCCATTTATTTTGATATATTCAGCGGATGCCTGCAGGCATTTATATTCGCAATGCTGACCATGCTTTATGTGTCAAACGGATTTGCTGTTGATGACTGGGAAGCACTTAAAGCTAAAAAAGCCGCAAAGGCAGAAAAATAATTAAGACGAAATTATTTAATGGAGGACATAAAAATGTTAGAACTCGCAATTGGTATTATTCTCGGTGGATGCGCACTCGGCGCAGGTATGGCAATGATCGCAGGTATCGGTCCCGGCATCGGTGAAGGTAACGCGGTTGCAAAGGCATGTGAGGCTATAGGACGTCAGCCCGAATCCAAGGGTGCTGTTACCACCACCATGCTCATGGGTTGTGCTATCGCCGAAACGACCGGTCTTTACGCACTCGTTATTGCAATTCTGCTTATATTCCTCGCACCCGGAAGATTTGTTAATATTCTTCTCTCCAGCATCTAAGGTATAGGTGATACCCTATGAATATGGAAGTTATTTCCGTCAATCTGTGGCAGATGCTCGCATCTCTTGCAAACCTGCTCATTCTGTTTCTGATTTTTAAAAAGTTCCTTTTTAAACCGGTGCAGAATGTGCTTGATAAGCGGCGCGCCGCTATTGAGAGCGACTATGCCGCAGCTGATGCGGCAAAAGCGGCAGCTCTTGCAAGTCAGGCGGAATATGAAGAAAAGCTTTCCCATGCCGAGCATGAGGCAAGCGAGTTGAGAAAAAATGCGTCGGACGAGGCGAAGCGTCATGCACAGAGAATTGTTGCCGAGGCAAGAGAAAACGCTAACGGAATAGTTCGTGCGGCAGAAGCGCAGATAGAGCTTGATAAGAGAAGAGCAGAGGCTGACATGAAGCGTGAGATCGCAGAAGTATCAACCATGATTGCAGAAAAGCTTATTGAGCGTGAGGTTGATAATAAGGATCACGAAGCTCTCATCGACTCGTTTATAGACAGTATCGGTGATAACAAATGACGAGTGTTGTGGAAGAATATGCGCAGGCGCTTTTTGTGCTTGCCGCAGAGGAAAATGTAAAGTCTGATGTCGCACAGTCTCTGGAAGTGCAGAGGGCGCTTTTTGTCGAATATCCCGAATACACCGATTTGCTTGCTTCACCGAATATCCCATTTGAGGAGCGCTGTGAGCTTATCGACAAGGCTTTCGGCGAAGGCTTGCACGAATATGCGGTGTCATTTGTGAAGCTGCTTTGCGAGCGTGGGCATATACGTGAATTCGTGGACTGCGCCAATGAATATCTGAAGCTTTACGAGGCATCGCACGGTATAGTTACCGCGTATGTTACAAGTGCCGCACCGCTCACAGAAGCACAGCGTGAAGCTCTGACTTCAAAGCTTGAAAAAAAGCTCTCGCGAAGGGTGGAGCTTGTGTGCGATGTGGACGAGTCGCTCCTTGGCGGTGTTATCGTCAAGGCGGACGGCAGTATTATGGACGGAAGTCTTAAAACGAAACTTTTGGAAATTGGCGATTCGATCGGCAATTAACTTCGAAGAAAGGAAACTTTACAAAAGTTACGGTCATAACCACATGAATCTTCGACCCGATGAGATCGGAAATATAATAAAAGAACAGATAAAAACCTACAAGTCAAAAATCGAAATGACCGAAACCGGCAGTGTTATGCTCGTCGGTGACGGTATTGCACGCGTGTATGGACTCAAAAACTGTATGGCAAACGAGCTTCTCGAGTTTGACGACGGAAGCCTCGGTATGGCGCAGAACCTTGAGAATGAAACCGTATCCGTTGCGCTTCTCTCAAATGAAAACAGTATCCGAGAGGGTTCAACCGTAAAGCGTACCGGAAAGGTTCTTTCCGTTCCGGTGGGCGAGGCTGTGCTCGGACGAGTTGTTGACGCACTCGGTCAGCCGATTGACGGCAAGGGGCCGATTGAATACACAGCTACCCGTCCGGTTGAGTCTGAGGCTCCCGGTATAATCGAGAGAAAAAGCGTTTCTGTGCCGCTTCAGACGGGCATCAAGGCAATAGACTCCATGATACCGATCGGACGCGGTCAGCGTGAGCTTATCATAGGCGACCGCCAGACCGGTAAAACGGAAATCGCTATTGACACTATTATAAACCAAAAGGGACAGAACGTTATCTGTATCTACGTTGCTATAGGTCAGAAGAATACGTCTGTGGTGCAGATTGCAAACGAGCTCACACGTTGCGGTGCTATGGAATATACCACTATCGTTGCCGCATCTGCATCGGAAAGCGCTCCGCTTCAGTATATCGCTCCCTATTCGGGATGCGCTATGGCGGAATATTTCCGCGAGCAGGGCAAGGACGTACTCATCGTTTACGATGACCTCTCAAAGCACGCGGTTGCATACCGTGCGCTGTCGCTTCTCATAAGACGCCCACCGGGCAGAGAAGCGTACCCCGGCGACGTATTCTATCTCCACTCCCGTCTTCTCGAGCGCGCGGCTTGTGTTGCTCCCGAATACGGCGGAGGTTCGATAACCGCACTGCCGATTATCGAAACCCAGGCGGGTGACGTTTCGGCATACATTCCCACAAACGTAATTTCCATAACAGACGGTCAGATATTCCTCGAAACCGAGCTGTTCCACTCCGGCGTTATGCCGGCTATAAACCCCGGTATTTCCGTCAGCCGTGTCGGCGGTTCCGCGCAGCTAAAGCCGATGAAAAAGGTTGCGGGTGAGCTGAAGCTTCTCTATTCGCAGTATCTCGAGCTTAAAGCATTCGCACAGTTCGGAAGCGACCTTGACGCGGATACAAAGTCAAGACTTGCGCTCGGTGAGCGTATAGTTGAGGTACTGAAGCAGGGAAGAAACAGTCCCGTTCGCGTCGGATGTCAGGTGGCGATAGTTTATGCGGTTATTCACGGATTCATCAATAACGTTGCCGTTAAGAACGTGAGCGTGTGGGAGAAGGCGCTGTATGAGTTTCTCGAGGCTAAATATGTCGACCTGCTTGCACGTTTGGAGGGCGGCTCTTGGGAGCAGTCGGATATCGACGAGCTGGAAGTTGCCATAAACGAGCTTAACCGTCTTCGCACCGATCTTAACGAAGCAAGAGGTGCATAGTCGTGGGAGCTGATATAAAAGCACTGCGGGTGCGCATAAAAAGCGTTGACTCCACGCTTCATCTCACAAAGGCAATGGGACTTGTGGCGTCATCGAAGATGCGCCGTGCCAATGAAGGTATGCGAAAGGGACGTGAATATAAGGCATCTCTTGAGAGCTTTATTTCCTCGATTTCCGCTTCCGCCGAATGTCAGAATAGCGCGTATATGAAATTGCGTTCGGATGACATTTCACGAACTCGCATCATCGTTATTGCAGGTGACAGAGGTCTTGCCGGCGGATATAACGCGAATGTGTTCAGACTCGCGGCAAATTACCGTGGAGCGCAGTTTATACCGATAGGAAAACGTTCGTGCGATAAATACAAAGCGGCGCAAAATTCATCCGAGCGGTATACGTCCGAGGAGGCATACAAGCTTGCGAAAAGTCTTTGCGATGATTTCAAGAGCGGGGAATATGACAGACTCGGCATTATCTCCACAAAGTATGTTTCCATGATGACACAGACGGCGGAAATTAAATGGATTCTTCCGCTTGAGCGTGTTGAGGGTGAACCGTCAACCGGTATGATATTCGAGCCGGATGAGCGAAGTGTCCTCGATGCGGCGATCCCCGAATATGTGTCCGGAATGCTTATGTGTGCGGTTCGCGAGAGCTTTGCCTCTGAAATTGCGGCAAGACGAATGGCAATGGACAGCGCAGGAAAGAACGCGACGGCGATGATCGACAGCTTGCAGCTGAAATATAACCGCGCGCGTCAGGGCGCTATAACCCAGGAGATAACAGAGATAGTCGCCGGAGCAGGCGAATAAATTAACACGAAAGGAAGTTATAGCTTTGGCGAATACACATAACGGAACAGTGGCGCAGGTCATGGGACCTGTCGTTGACGTTAGCTTCAGTGACGGCGGACTGCCGGCTATATACAACGCACTTACCATGCCGATAGGTGAGCGTACGCTTACTGTTGAAGTGGCACAGCATATCGGTGACAACACCGCGAGATGTATCGCGATGGCATCTACCGACGGTCTGCAGAGAGGTACTGCCGTTACAGATACCGGACGCGCGATAAGCGTTCCGGTCGGCAAAGAAACACTCGGACGCATTTTCAACGTGCTCGGTGATGCAGTCGACAACAAACCCACCCCAGACGGATGCGAGAAATGGAATATTCACCGTCCTGCACCCGACTACGAGGAGCTTTCCACGTCAACCGAGATTCTCGAAACCGGTATCAAGGTAATCGACCTCATCTGCCCGTTCTCAAAGGGCGGTAAGATAGGACTTTTCGGCGGTGCGGGCGTTGGTAAGACCGTGCTTATTATGGAGCTTATCAACAATATCGCAAAAGAGCACGGCGGTCTTTCCGTTTTCACGGGCGTCGGAGAGCGTACACGTGAGGGAAATGACCTCTATAATGAAATGATACAGTCGGGCGTTATCGAAAAGACCGCGCTCGTATACGGTCAGATGAACGAGCCGCCCGGAGCGAGAATGAGAGTCGCTCTCTCGGGACTTACCATGGCGGAATACTTCCGCGACACCGAGGGACAGGACGTGCTTCTGTTTATTGATAACATCTTCCGCTTTACTCAGGCGGGAAGTGAGGTTTCGGCGCTTCTCGGACGTATGCCGTCCGCGGTTGGATATCAGCCGACACTTGCTACCGAAATGGGTGCGCTTCAGGAGCGCATCACGTCAACAAAGCGCGGCTCGATAACCTCCATTCAGGCGGTTTATGTTCCTGCGGACGACCTTACCGACCCGGCACCGGCAACCACCTTCGCGCATCTTGACGCAACGACCGTACTTTCGCGATCCATTGCTTCGCAGGGTATCTACCCGGCGGTGGATCCGCTTGAATCAACCAGCCGTATACTTTCAGCCGATGTTCTCGGTGAGGAGCACTACCGCGTTGCGCGAGAGGTTCAGCGTATACTCCAGCGTTACAAAGAGCTTATGGATATTATCGCGATCATGGGTATGGACGAGCTTTCGGACGAGGATAAGCTGCTTGTTGCAAGAGCGCGTAAGATACAGCGCTTCCTCTCACAGCCGTTCTCCGTGGCGGAAAAGTTCAACGGAATGGAAGGTAAATATGTTCCACTTGCCGAAACAGTACGCGGATTTGCCGAGATTATCGACGGCAAGCACGATGACCTTCCCGAGTCGGCGTTCCTCTATGTCGGAACGATTGACGAAGCCGTTGCTAAAGCCAAGGCAAACGCTTGACGGGTAGCTTAAAATGAACGTATTCAAGCTTAAAATATCCACTCCCGACGGAGATGTGTTCGCAGAGGATGCCGTAAAACTCGATGTCCGCGGACTTGAGGGCGAGCTTGCTGTAATGGCAGGGCACGTGCCGTTTATGACGGCGCTTAAACCTTGCGACTGCCGCATACTTTTGCCAAGCGGTGACGAGCGCGTCGGTGAGGTTAAAGGCGGACTTCTCGCAGTCGGAGAAGAGGTTACGCTTCTTGTAAGCGGATTAAAATGGAAATAATGGGGAACCGCTGTCATAGGGCAGCGGTTTCTTTGTTTAATTTACAGTTTTGCAACAATCAAATTATTGCAATTTGAGAATAAGTATGGTACAATAATAAAGTATGCTGAAAATTATTCGGTATATAATGTTTCGGGGGTGATTTCGATTTTTAAGGAAAAAATTATCGAGTCATTTTCTTCCGTACTTCCAATAACTGCGATAGTTTTGCTGCTTAGTATAAGTATCGCTCCGCTTGATCCGGGCGTTATGACGCTCTTCATCTTCGGTGCGCTTGCACTTATATTCGGTATGAGCCTATTTACGCTTGGTGCCGGTATGTCAATGCAGCCGCTCGGTGAGGGCATCGGTGTCGTTATGTCGAAGTCGAAGAAAACATGGCTCAATCTCATCGTTTGCTTCGTGATGGGTGTGCTTATTACGATTGCAGAGCCTGACTTGCAGGTGCTTGCGGAGCAGATACCGTCGGTACCCAATATGGTGCTTATTTTATCTGTAGCTGTTGGTGTTGGATTTTTCATTGTGGTTTCCATGCTGAGAACCAAGTTCGGCTTCAGACTCAATTATCTGCTTATTCTATTCTATCTCATCGTTATGATACTTGTCATGTTTGCCCCAAGAGAATTTATTCCTGCAGCGTTTGACTCGGGAGGAGTTACCACCGGACCTATTACGGTGCCGTTTATAATGGCGCTCGGTGCAGGTATGGCGACGCTTACCGGTTCACATCATGGCGAGGAGAGCTTCGGTACGGTTGCTTTTGCAAGCGTTGGACCGATTATGTCTGTGCTTGTACTCAGCATATTCTATACTCCCGAAGCATCTGCATCCACAAATACGATTGCCGAGATTACCACAACGCGCGATGCGTTTATGCTAATAGCCGATCAGGTTCCGCATTACGCATACGAAATGCTGGTGGCATTTCTGCCTATTGTGGCAGTGTTTGTGCTCTTCCAGCTCATATTCAGACGCTTTCATGGCCACGCGCTGCCAAAAGCGATAATCGGTTTCGTATACACATATGTCGGACTTGTTCTTTTCTTAACAGGTGCGAATGTAGGTTTCATGCCTGCCGGTCAACTGATCGGAGCAGAGATAGCCAAAAGTGATTTTTCTTATGTACTTATTCCTGTCGGTATGCTTGTGGGCTGGTTTACGGTTGCCGCCGAACCTGCGGTACACGTCCTTAAAAAGCAGGTTGAGGAGATATCAAACGGCACGATAACGCAAAAAACAATAGGCGTCGGCTTGTCTGTTGGTGTTGCGATTTCCGTCGGAATCGCAATGCTTCGAGTGCTTACCGGTATACCGATACTTCCGTTTATGATCGGCGGATACTTAATCTCGCTTGCAATAAGCTTTTTTGTTCCGCGACTTTACACTGGTGTCGCGTTTGACTCGGGCGGAGTTGCGAGCGGTCCTATGACAACCACGTTCCTGTTGCCGTTTGCAACCGGTGCATGCGCGGCAGTTGGCGGAAATATTATGACAGATGCGTTCGGTATAGTTGCAATGGTTGCTCTTACACCGCTTATTACCATTCAGTGCATCGGTCTTATTACAGAAATTAAACGCCGTGCTAAGCACAGAATGGCTGTTGCGGCTCTTGGCAATATTGAGGACTGTATCATTTATTTCGATGAAGATTCGGAGGTGTCACGATGAGTGAGCGTATGATGCTGCTTCTTACCATAACAAAACGTACAGAGGGAGCGGCAACGATCAAAGCCCTTGACTCCTTCGGCATTGTGTGGCATTTCAGAGCTGTGGGGCAGGGTACTGCTTCCAGTGAAATGATGGATATACTCGGTATTGGCTCGCGTGACAAGGATATTGTCATCAGCATTGCCGCAAAAAGCGCGGCTGAGGCTTACGCATCCGCACTGGAGAGCGATCCTACGCGAAGCCGCGGCCACGGAATTATGATGATATTTTCACTTGAAGCGATAAACAGCCTTACCGCGGCGCTTGCAAAGCACGCGGCAAAGGATATTGCAACACAGGAGGAAGATGTAACAATGAAGAATGAATATAAGCACAGTTTGGTGCTCGTTGCGGTAAACCGCGGATGTGCAGACGATGTTATGCAGGTGGCACGCGGAGCCGGTGCAACCGGTGGAACGGTTATCAAAGCGAACCTTGCCGATAATAAGGCAGAGGAGCTTCTCGGCATTAAGCTTGAGGAAGAGCGCGACATCGTGGCAATCATGGTTCCCGACACGATACGCGACAAGGTGATGGAGGACATCAACCGCGAGCTTGGCATGCGTACGGACGCGCAGGCTATGGTATGTTCACTGGGCGTTGACAAGGCAATGAGAATATAAATTTAAAACGGAGTCGCGCTTTATCTTTGCGCGACTCCGAGTACTTTAAATAGAAAAATAAATTTTAAAAAGGTATTGACAAATGCTTTTTTTAGTGATATAATATATCTGTTAGCGAAAAGTGCTGGTGTGGCTCAATGGCAGAGCAGCTGATTTGTAATCAGCAGGTTGATGGTTCGACTCCGTTCACCAGCTCCATATGGGAGCGTTCCCGAGCGGCCAAAGGGGGCAGACTGTAAATCTGTTGTCAGTGACTTCGGTGGTCCGAATCCACCCGCTCCCACCAAATTCCAAGCCAAAAGGCTTGGAATTTTTTTATTAGGTGGGAAGCGGGGGGATTCGGAAGCCCGTGCGCATGCCGTAGGCGCCCTAAAAACATGCCGGTGGCATGTTTTTAGGGCGTTGGGCTTACTGTGTGTATGCACTGTGGTTGGAGCGCGCGGTGTTTTTCTTTCTTCTCACCCACTCCCACCAAATTCCAAGCCAAAAGGCTTGGAATTTTTTATTAGGTGGGAAGCGGGTGGATTCCCAATCTCGTGCGTATGCCGTAGGGGCGCAGATAGGGGAACACTTAACTTCATTTTGTGTGACGTTAATTCTTCAAAGTTTTAATATTATCAAAATACCTCTTGAAAAATGCTTGTGTTTGTGATATACTGTAAATAACAAAATTTTACGGAGGATTACACCAATGAAAACTATCAAAGCAGTACCGCTTACTCACGAAGAGTTCGCTCCCTTCGGACAGTTCTACAACTTCGAATCTCCCAACGGATACGCTCTGTGCGGTGAGCTTCACAAGTTCTATCCCGACCGCGTGTGCGCTGACAGCAACCACAGAATCGGATTTTCTCCCATTACCGTTAAGAAACCCGAGAAGATGATAATTACCCAGCAGGAATATCACACAACCACTTGGGAAATGATTTGTCCTCTTGATGATGACATGATCCTTCACGTAGCTCCCGCATCTGCAGGTGCTATCGTAACCGATCTTGCGAAGGCGTTCATCGTTCCGAAGCATACACTTATCAAGATGAATGCGGCTATATGGCACCTCGCTCCGCTTCCGGCTACAAAGGATCAGCTTACAGCTATGATCATTCTCCCCGAATGTACATATGCTAACGACTGCACTGTGGTTGACCTTAAGCCCGAAGAGCAGTTTGAAATTGTGCTCTGAGAATAGCACGTAACATTGTAGCGTTACAGTATTTATAAAAGAAAACGGCGGCTTTCCGTATGGAAAGTCGCCGAGCTTTTTATGGGGGGGAAAGTGTACTTTGCGGATGGAATAGGAAAGAGCGAGCGCGAGGCTCGCTCTTTTTCAAGATTAGTTTTCGGAAGATACCACTTCGGAAGTGAAGGTGATTGTGCTGGAATATTCTCCTGCAAGAGCTTTACCCCAATCTTCACTTGCTATTTTAATATTTAAATAGTCCACAGAGTATTTTTCTAATTCTGCTTTTTTCGCAACTGCACCATTACTTATACCTCTGAAGATGAGGTGATCGCCAGAATATAAAATGTTGGTATTCAAGTTGAGATTCTCAGAACTACGTGGATTAATTTTATATGGGATTGTAGTATTTACAGAATCAGAAGAAAAAGCATCATAAGTAATTGTGACTTTCAAATCTTTACCTTTCGCAAATCCTGCAGAATCAGTTACAGTTACATTACCGATGTCGCTCTCACACGCACCAAAAGCAATTTCCTGATCTGCGGGAATGTTTAAGGTGTAAGTTGCACTGGGAACAGTAGTAGTTAAAGTTGTGGTACCGTCTGCAAGTACATTTGCAGAAACAGACAGAATCAGGATTAAAGTTAAAATAGCAGCTATAAGTTTTTTCATAATAAATTTCTCCTTAATGTTTATTACTTTACAATTAATGTGACTTTTGTCTCCGCTCCGTTAAGTTGTTTTTTTGAAGCGTCATGGGAAAAACACTCATATTTTAATATACAGTCTTTATATGTACCTGCGTTCAGCGCTTCAGACAAAACAACCGATTTGGATACAGCCCCCGGCTTTATATAATCTGATTTCCAAAGACACGTACCGTCATTAAAATAAAGAGAGATAACAAAATAACAGTTGTTTTCTTTGGGGTTGTTGAAACTAATCTTTTGTTTTTTGTTTTCAGACCTCAATGTAAGTGTTTCGTAACCTGGAATAGAAATCATTCCATAAGAATTTATAACTGAATTTTGTGGGATATCATCTTGATTTGACTCATTATTTTCGCCGTGAGTATCTGGTACTGTTATTTGTCCTTTTGGTTCATCACTATTAGTCCATGAGTGAAAAAACACCATAAAACTAAAGAGTATTACAATTCCGAGGAAAATCAATGCACTCAAAAACAACTTTTTTCGTTTTGTATATTTAATATTATCACCTCTCTTTTATCAAATTTTCAACCGCGATTCGCAGATTTTGCGAAACGCATTCCATTTTTACGTGCTTCGCGAATATGATGCCGCCACGTCACATATTACAGCGAAATTCCCACTGAAATCAATTATATCACAACAATTGTAACTTGTCAAGTGGCAAAAATAATATTTTAAGTTGTTGAAGTGCGTGAAATTATAGGGTATACTATCATAAAGGGGTGATTGTATGCTTGAACGGCACGTTGATAAATATAAGCTGCTCGGACTTAATATCTCGTATTACCGCAAACAGCGCGGTATATCCCAAATGCAGCTTGCTGAGCTTATCAATATCAGTCGCACCCATATGAGCAGGATCGAAACTGCGGATTGTGCCGTATCGCTTGATGTTGTGTTTGATATTTGCCGTGTGCTTGATGTTACACCGCAAAAACTTTTTGATTTCAGAGAATAACAAAAAGGAACGGACTAGCCGTTCCTTTTGTTTTGGTCGGAGTGAGGTGATTCTCATCACCCTAAGAGTTGCCGCAAGCGGCAACTCTACGAGAATCGCTTCGCGATTTTGTGTGGTGTGAAGCCGATATTCACCCTCGCGGCGATTCTCGATGTGGTTGTCTCAATACCGCACACACGAAGATACAAAAACAGAGACGGACAAGCCGTCTCTGTTTTTGTATGGTCGGAGTGAGGTGATTCGAACACCCGACCTCTTGGTCCCGAACCAAGCGCTCTACCAAGCTGAGCCACACCCCGAT
>JAZTXD010000190.1:0-34265 GCA_045636265.1 Candidatus Flemingiibacterium sp. | reverse complement strand
CTTCCCTTTTGAAATCCCTTTCTTTTCCCTTGGTGCCCGGCTCGCGCTCGAAGAAAGTCTCGCTTTGTAAAGCGTAGCCTGAAGATACCGCGCCCGCGCTTCTTTTCCGGCTGGCGGTATCTGAAGGCACCGTTCCGCCCTTTAAAGGCGCGGCAATGCGCGCAGCGCATGAGGAGTATGCCTTACTCCTCGTCCTCGTCGTCTGCGACCGTGTCGGTGGCGCGAAAGCTCGCGAGGGGATTCGCCGCCACGGCACGCTTCATGCTCTCGTCGCTGATGTGCGTGTATATCTGCGTCGTGTTAAGCTGTTCGTGACCGAGGATATCCTTGAGCACGCGGACATCCACCGCGCCCGTCTGGTACATGAGCGTCGCCGCCGTGTGACGCAGCTTGTGCGTGGAGAAATGCTTGTGCTCAAGCCCCGCCGCCCCAAGGTATTTGTAAACCACCCACTGCACGGTCTTGTTGCTTATTCTTGTGTGGCGCGAGGATATAAACAGCGCGTTTTTATCCTTTATCTGCACCTCGTCCGCCGCACGTACGGGCAGATACGCGCGTATCGCCGCGCGGCAGGCATCATTGAGGTATATCATTCGCTCCTTCGAGCCCTTACCGATAACACGGAGCGACTCCATGTCACGGTCAATATCCGAAAGGTTTATTCCCACAAGCTCCGAAAGTCGCATGCCGCAGTTTAAGAACAGAACCAATATACATTCGTCCCTCTCGCGCGTTTTCGATGTAGCATCCGAGCGCACCGCCTGAATAAGCGCTTCACTTTCGCTAAGCGTGAGATATTTCGGGAGCGTCTTTTTCTTCTGCGGGCCCTCGATGTTCTTCGTGGGATCGGTGTCTATGAGTCTGACGCTGACCGTGAGATATTTGTAAAAGCTCTTGAGCGCGGACAGCTTTCTCGCGCGGGCTGACCACTTGTTGCCGCGCGCTTCGAGGGTGTAGTAAAGAAAATCGTATATCTCCTGCGTGGTGACTGATGACACAAGTGCTGTGTCAACTCCCGATATGTCAACCTCGGCAAGCTCCTCGTCTGACATGGAAGTCACGTTGGCGCCGTTTCTTTTGGCAAGCAAAAATCTGAAAAATGTACGCAGATCGAGCGCGTACTCATCCATAGTCTTCTTCGCTCTTCCCTGAACTGTGAGCTTGTAGCTGACGAAATCACGTATACACTGCGGAAGTTCGTTATAATCTATAAGAGTCTGCATTATTTTGCGCCTCCTTTGATTTTGTATAATTATATTATACTCCCGACGGCGTCCGTTGTCAATACTCACGCCATAGTAAACCTTCAGCGAATAAAATGTAAACTTTTGCGAATACCCCTTGAAAAAATCAGCGCATCCCTATAAAATATACGTAATACTACACGCGGAAGATCCGCGGGAATTACGGTGAATACTATATGAAGACCTTTTTAAAAGATTACTCTTACAGCATGGTCAAGCTTTTTTTAAACCAGATAGCGATCACGCTGTTTGCCACAATGGTGTCTATCGCAACCTTCTCAGACAGAAAAATACTGCTTGCGATAAGCATATTTTCGGTGCTTTTCTTCCTGTATCTTAACTATATGTCCCTCTGGGAAATGGGCTCAAAGGATCAGATACGCGTTGAGGGCGGCAGACTGAAGTCTGACTCCAAACGTGGACTTTGGCTTTCTCTTGGAGCGAACGTTCCAAACGTACTCCTCGCGCTTCTCACGGGAATCGGCGCGTTTATCGACACCGCATTCGGTCAGGGCATGAGCATGATCTGCGACATCATCTCCAGATTCCTCAACAACATGTACTTTGGAATTATGAACTTCCTTGAGTACGTCATCTACCGCGATCCGCTTGTTCTTAAGGCACGCTCCATTCTTGGGGCAACGGGCTATCATTCCCCCGAGCTTTCAAAGGCGGCGGAGCTTATCGAAAATCCCAGCTACACCATTCTCGACATAACAAAAGCGGCGGAACTTGTGTCCGAGAACGCATCCCAAACCGATACTGCACTGAACGAAGTATTAACACTGCTTAACAGCGCTTCGCAGTCACCGCGCATAATCGAGAATTGGTGGTGGTTCCTTGTTATAGTAATCCCCGCACTTATCGTGGGCTGGCTTGCATACTGGCTCGGCTCGAAGAATTTCCGTATTCTTTCGATTTTCGGAATCAATCCGAAGCCGTCAAAATCCAATACGAAATAAAAAACGTGAGGCATATGCCTCACGTTTTTTTGCGCTTTGCACCGTTTTTTGCACAAAAGATATTTATTACCGTTTTCTGCGATTGCGCTGTACGGTTATAAACACAAGCACAGCGATGTATGCAATAAGAGCAATTATTACTATTGTTAAACCGGTTTTGAAAACCTTGGTTCTCGTAACCGAAGCAAGCAGGTCAAGTACATACAGAATATTGTCACGGTTTACACTGTTTCTCGTAACAAGGTCAACCGTTATCAGATCAAGTCCGTTGTATACTACGGTGAGCTTTCCGCCCACAGCTCCCTCGCTGACCGGTGCAGTGAAGTTATCCCTTGTAAGCGTTGTAACAAGTTCTATGTCTTTTTCAGGATCAATTCCCTTTGGTAAAAACAGTTCTATCGTTTCTGCCGGGAACAGTGTAACATAATCGACTCTGCTTGAAAGCGCAACCGGCATCTCGCAAATAATGTCCGAAGTTGTTACCACTTTTCTGTATTCATACGCATCAAACGCCCACTTTATGAGCTTTGCCGCTTCAGTGTAGGAGTATATATACGTATCATCTCTTGTTGCGTCCATGCTTATTACAACATATGTAAGACCGTCGCGCGTTGCCGTTGTGGCAAGGCAATACCCTCCCTCGTCGGTATAACCGGCGTTGAGGCCCTTGGGCACCTTCCAGATGTAAAGGTACTCTGTTCTGGTGGAAAAATAATGGTTCTTGTTGTAGATGGTACGCTCGCCGGATTTTTCTGTTGGGGGGATGTAATATTTTTCAACAGAAGAGCAGTCCGATATTGGATAGGTCAAAAACGCCGCTGTTGCAATAATTGCAGTGTCACGTGCGGTCGTCACCATTGCGGGATCATGCATTCCCGTTGGATTTGTGTAGTGGGTATGGTCAGCGCCGAGTTCCTTCGCCTTGGCGTTCATCAGCTCGACAAAGCCCTCTATTCCGCCCGATATCTCAAAAGCGAGCACGTTTGCCGCATCGTTTGCACCGCCGCAAAGAAGTGCGTAAAGAAGCTGTTCGAGAGTGAACGTTTCGCCGTGCTTGAGTCCGATACTGTTTCCTTTTAGTCCGATAAGCGCTCCACCGTTGACTGTTATCGGCCGTGACAGGTTACCTTCGAAATGCTCAATGGCAACTATCGCCGTCATAAGCTTGGTTGTGGATGCCGGATATATCATTTTATCGGCGTTGTGCTCATAGATGTATCTGTCGTTTTCGATGTTGTAAACAATGGCCGCGCCGACATTTATAATTTCCGGCGGCTCGAGTATAACATCCTCCTCTGTTTCCTCGGCAAAGGCGGGCAATGCCATGGAAAAGACAGTAACAAGGACAAAAAACAGTGCTATTATCCGTTTTTTCATAGCCAGCCTCCATTCTGTCATTTTGAAAAATATTCCCTTGCCGCCGCGATGTCGCCCTCAATGGCACGGCGAAGCCAGTCAACATTTGCAAACTTCATTTCATCGCGGAGTCGGCGGCAGAAGCGCACTCTCACATGTTCGCCGTAAAGGTCACCCGTGTAGCCGATTATGTGAGTTTCACAGTTTACATCCTGCGAGTCGCCGTCCACACTCGGTCGGGTACCGACGTTTGTTACAGCGGCATATTCTACGCCGTCAACTGTAACCTTGCAGGCATATATTCCGCGCTTTGGAACAATGTGCCCGGCTGGAAAATTCTGATTTATAGTTGGAATACCTATCGTGCGCCCGAGGTGTTTGCCCTCTACAACGGGCAGATTCAGCGAAAAACTGCGGCCGAGCAGCTTTGCCGCGCCTTCCATGTCGCCGGCTTCGATGAGTGCACGTATCGCGCTTGAGCTGACAAGCCGTTCTTCTACATACACAGGCGGCACCACAACAGTGTCAAACGGCGACATAAGACGGCGAAGCGTCGCACTGTCACCGGCTCCTTTTGAACCGAACCGGAAATTGAAGCCGCACACAGCGCATACCGCGCCGGCATCACGCATCAGCACCTCGCTGACAAAGCGTTCCGGCGAAAAATCACGCACAGCATCAAAATTCTCTAAAAAAACGTAGTCAACGCCGAGTTCACGTATGAGCGCGAGCTTCTCGCGCATGGTTGTGATAGCCGGCGTATCGGGTTTATTGGGAAGCGCGGCTCCGTCATTGGCAAATGTCCACACGGCAGACTTTATGCTGTGCTGTCTTGCATATAAAACCGCGTGCTTTATAAGTATGGCGTGGCCTTTGTGGACTCCGTCGAAATTTCCGAGTGCTACAGAGAGAGGAGAGCGGGCGCTCTCCTCTCTTGTCATTGACTTAAGATCGTATAACTCCATAAGAAGCCGTTAAACCCCGAGATAATTTCTCACTAAAGTGTTGAGCAGCTCATCGCGGTCGATTCTGCGGATAAGACTGCGAGCGTTCTTATAGTTTGTGATGTACGTCGGATCCTCGGAAAGAATATAGCCGACGATCTGATTTATGGGGTTGTAGCCTTTTTCGCGAAGCGCTTCGTAGATTGTGATAAGAGTGCGTCTTGTTTCGTCCTCTTTTTCTTCGGGGACGGTAAAGGTTATTGTGGTGCTCTTATCTGTGGGTATATGGGACTCGCGATTTGCGGTCTGCATCGGCATTGAAATCATTCCTTTCGATTGATGGGGCGTGTTCCTTTTTGTATAAGGCCCCTTAATGTATATATATGATACACCACTGCGAAAAAAATTACAAGTGATTTTTTTGTTTTGTAAGAATAATGTAATCTTTGGGGGTACGATCAGCCTTCCGGCTCTACTTGCTTGGTTAAGCGGTGCCCAAGGATGCCGCTCCGCTTGTGCGCTTGCACAAGTAAAATTGAAAAATGTTTTGATTTTCAGACCACGCCTTGACAATATACGGCAAAACATGATAAAATATAGCGATTGAAACGCACATGAATTCTACGCTTGCTCGGAGGAACACGAAATGAATTTTTACCGCCGCAGACCGCTTGCACTTGTGTTTGCGCTGTGCATAGCCGTGTTTGCGGTATGCGCTTTTTCAGTCTGGTATGTGAAGCTTATACTTCTGCTGCTCTTGGCAGTGCTTGTACCGGTTACCGTTTTAACGGCGAAGCATTTTGAAATATCTTACATATGCAATATGCCGGCAAAGGCATTTGTTTCTGTAACAGCGGCGTTTGTGATGAGCGCCGTTCTTTTATGCTTTGCCTATTACGATGTTTATGCGGCTCGCTTCTCGTCACTTGCCCAGGGCGAAATATCCGCAGTTGTCACGGATGTGCAGAACAGTTCGCCTTACTCGGAAACATACGCAGTCCGTATTCTTACATTCGGCGGCACAAAATATCACGGAAGGGGACTTCTGCGCAGTGATACCCCGCTTGACCTCTGTGTCGGGGATATTATACGCACAGGCGTGAAATTTACGCCTCTTGAGGATTTCTACAGCTTTACTGATGCGTCGCGCATCTCCCTTCTGGCGGACGGATATGTGTTTGCGGCGGATATAAGCGGTACGACGGAGCTTGTTGGCGAGTCACGCGGGGTAGAACGGACATTTATCGATATACGGCGCACGGTCAGCGCGAAGCTTTCGCTCTATCTTGGGCGGGATGGCGCGAATATCGTGCGTGCTCTTTTCCTTGGAGAGCGGGAAGACATCGGTGTGCTTGAACGCGATTTCAAATACACGGGAACGTCACATTTGCTCGCACTCAGCGGTATGCACCTTGCGGTGCTGACACTGGCGGTGGACGGACTCTTGAAAAGACTGTCGCTTCCAAGGAAAATCAGATGTTTTCTCATGATTTCTCTTATTGCATCCTATGCGGCCATGACCGGATTTCTTATGTCCGTACTGCGAGCCGGAATAATGCTGGCTGTGTATTATATTTCCGGCTGTACACGCGCCGAGGGTGACAGGGTGACTGCACTTTTCGGTGCGGTGTGGCTTATCGCGCTTGTAAATCCCGCGGCGGTGTTTGATGTGGGACTTCAGCTCTCATTCTTTGCAACGCTCGGAGTTGTTCTGCTTGCACAGGCGAGTGCACACAATGAAGGACGGGGATATTTTATACGTACGGGGCTTTTAAGGCGAACTGCGGACGATTTCGGAAGAAGCGTTGCCATATCACTTGGCGCGGTGTTCTTTGTTTTGCCGCTTCAGTGGATGTATTTCGGTACGGTGTCAACGATGTCCGTGCCGGCAACGCTCTTGCTGTCTGTCCTTTGCTCGGGTATACTGACGCTGACACTGCCATATTTGCTTTTTGCGGCACTCAAATGCCATTTCGCTGCCGCGACCGTGGGCGCGATGATTGACGCCATTTATACAGTTCTGTCGCATATTGCCGGATTTCTTGCAAAGCACGCAAGGCTTGTGTGGCTCGGTTATCCGTTTGCCTTTCCGATATTTCTGTGCGCCGCGGCGGTCATTGCATATATGGTGTATCGGAGGAAATACACTTGGGTACACGCGCTTGTGCCGATGTGTGCGGCGTGTGCGCTTTTCTTTGCATGCGTGCTGATGAGCGGCGCGCTTTATAACGCAAGGGTCACGCTTGACTATTCTGCCGAAGAGAAAAGTGATATGCTGCTTCTTAAGTCCGGGGATGACAGTATCCTCATTGACTGTTCGGACGCGACGGCATCTGCGGTGGATCTTATTTCCGACACTCTTGATAAGAGAGGCGTAGACGAGCTCGATGTGCTCATCCTGACGGAGCTGACACGCCGTCACGTAGGCGCGGTAAGGCGCGTGCTTGCCTCGTGTAAAATCGGGAGCATAATATTTCCCGAACCCCATGAGGAGTATGAGCTTTTCATATCCTCCGAGATTGCTCGCATCTCGGAAGAGTTCGGTGCGGCGAATGACACGTATGAACGGGCGGACGGATTTTGCGAGATTTACACCGCCGATGCATGTATCACATTTGCGCCCGAGGCAAGGCTTGCGCGTTCCGAACGGGAGCTTCTCGCTTTTTCTGCGGATGTTGCCGGAGTCAAGATTGCGTATGCCGGCGCGTGTACGTGGGAAGATGAGCGTGTGTGGTCTCTCGTGAAGGATGCCGAGTATGTGATAATCGGCAGGCGCGGACCGAATATAAAGGACGGACCGAAGGGCAAGGCTGAAGGCGAGAAGAAGCTTATATTCATATCCGGCGAGCAAGCACCCGCGTTTGATGGCTGGCTTTCCGATTACACAGGACGCCTTCGTTTCGGGGACGGCTTTGGCATGGTTATAGAGCCGTGACGGGCAAACGGTAACATTTTTTGAAAATTCACAGTATAGCCTTGAAATTTTTTCATATTTGGTGTACAATATATATAAGTTTGATTATTCTGCTTTTGGCGGAAAGAAAGAGGGTGTATATATGTCAGTTGTCAGAAAGACAGTAGCTGATGGAATTACATTAAACTGCATACAAACAAAAAAATTCAAAACGGGATTTTTGTCCGTTAACTTTGCCGCGCCGCTTGAGCGTGCAACGGCGGCGAAAAACGCACTTATACCGAATATTCTCCTGCGAGGCTCAGAGAAATATCCTACCATAGCCGAGATAAGCAAGAAGCTTGACTATCTCTATGCATCGGGTATGTTCTCACGCAATGTGAAGCGCGGTGAGCTTCAGGTGTTCGGACTCTGCGCGAGCATGATAGACTCTGCCTATGCAATGAACGGAGAAAATATCCTCTTTGAGGTTATCGACGTTCTTCGCGATATACTCCTTTGTCCCGTAACCGAGAACGGAGCGTTCTCGGCGGCTTACACCGAGAGCGAGAAGAAGAATCTCGTTGATGCAATCAACGCGAAGATAAACGACAAGGCTTACTATGCGCGCCGTCGCTGTGTTGAAATAATGTGCGAGGGCGAACGTTACGGTCTTGATGAAAACGGAGGCGTGGAGGACGTTATGGCATGCAGTGCCGAGGGCCTCTATGAGCAGTATAAGTATGCGCTCAAATCGTATCCGATCGAAATATTCTTTGTTGGCGACTGCGACGCCGATGCGCTTGCCGCAAAGCTTGCAGACACTTTTGGCGGCATTAAGCGTGCGCCGATAACGCTTCCCGAAACCGAAGTTATTGCCGCTTGCAAAGATAAGAAGAACGTTACCGAGGACATGCCGGTAAACCAAGGCAAGCTCAACATCGGATGGCGCACCGGAATAACGCTTGGTGATGCGGAGTATCCGGCGCTTATGATGTTCAACGAGATATTCGGCGGCGGCGTTACATCGAAGCTCTTCATGAATGTGCGCGAGAAGATGAGCCTTTGCTACTACTGCTCGAGTGCACCCGAAGCCGTGAAGGGACTGCTCATTGTTTCAAGCGGTATTGAGGTTAAAAACCGCGAGATTGCCGAGGGGGCTATATTTGATCAGCTTGATGCTGTAAAGGCCGGCGATTTCACCGAGGAGGAGACCGAGAGCGCAAGACTCGGACTTATCAACAACTACCGTGAGCTTTCCGACAGTGCACGTGCGCTTGAATCGTGGTATCTCGGACGTACTCTTGCAGGTGTTCCGGGTGATCCCGAGAGCGTGACCGGTGCGCTTGAAGCGGTTACAAAAGAAGAAATAGTTGCCGCGGCAAACAAAGCGGTGCTTGATACGGTATATTTCCTTAACGGAACTCTTATTTCAGAGGGAGGTGTCGGCGAAGATGAGTGAATATAATATCACAACAAAGAAAAGCGAATTTTTGAGAGAAGAATATTACACCTATAAGCATAAAAGCGGACTTCAGGTTTACGTGTTCCCCAAAAAGCTCTCAACAACATACGCGCTGTTCGCAACGCGTTACGGCTCGATAGACTCAAAGTTCAAGCTTGCCGGCGATAAGGATTTCACCGTGGTTACCGACGGTATTGCACACTATCTTGAACACAAGCTTTTTGAAAATCCCAACGGCGAGGACACATTCACGCGCTATGCAAGATACGGTGCCAACGCAAATGCATACACCGGCAACACTATGACTGCTTATCTGTTCTCGTGCACCTCGAATTTCAAGGAGTCGCTTGAAATTCTGCTCGATTTTGTATCAACTCCTTATTTCACTCCCGAAACCGTGGAAAAGGAGCAGGGCATCATCGCGCAGGAAATCCGTATGTACGATGACCACCCCTTCCGCAGACTTTACCAGATGCTTCTTGAAGCGATGTATGAAAAGCACAACGTGCGTATCAACGTCGCCGGAACGGTTGAGTCTATTTCGCATATCACCGCGGACATACTCTATGAGTGCTACCGCGTGTTCTATAACCTCTCCAATATGATGCTCATTGTTTGCGGAGATGTGAGCGTTGACGACGTGAACGAGGTGTGCGACAAGGTCCTTCGTGAACAGGAGAGCGTTGAGATCATCCGCGACTATCCCGAGGAAAAAGCGGAGGTGTTCATGCCGAAGTTTGAGCACGCAATGCAGGTTGCAAAGCCGCTTATGGCTATCGGTGTCAAGGATGTAAGCATCCCCGAAAGCCCCGAGGAGCGCATGAAGAAATCTGCGGCTATGGGAATTATCAACTCGGTTCTTTTCGGAAAGTCCGGCGAGCTTTACAACAAAATGTATGAAGAGGGACTTATCTCCGGTATGTTCGATTCGGGATACGATATCTGCAGCAACTATGCGTATAACTATATCTTCGCTGAAAGCGGAGATCCCGACGAGGTGTTCGCGCGCTTCAAGGCGTGTGTTGACGGCGCAAAGGCAAACGGACTCTGCCGTGAGGATTTCGACCGCTCCAAGCGTGCACTGTACGCCGATATGATAAAGTGGTTCGACAGCACAGAGGATATCGCAAACAACTTCCTGCAGTTCAAGCTGGATGACGGCGATCTTCTCGATTATGCCGATGCTGTGGCAAGCGTCACCTATGAGGGGGCGAACGCGCTGCTCCGTGCGGCGTTCAGGGATGAGTTCTATTCACTTGCTGTGGTAAATCCGCTCGGGGCACAGTAAGATGTTTACGGCTTTGCTCTCAAACATCATCTCTTTTCCGGGACTTGGGATCGGACCGTTTGAGCTTGATCCCGTGGCGTTCAGAATTCCGCTTCCGTGGACGGACGGCAAGAGCCACCCTATCATGTGGTACGGTATTATAATCACGCTTGCCATGATAATCGCGTTTTGTGTGTGTCTCAGACGTGCGAAATACGAGGGCGTGAAGTCGGACGACATATTCGATCTGGCGATATATCTCATTATCTTTGCCATGATCGGCGCAAGACTCTACTATGTGGCTTGGAACCCCGAAAATATCCACTCCTTCTACGACGTTATCGCCGTGTGGGAGGGAGGACTTGCCATATACGGCGGCATTATTGCCGGCGCGGCAACGATACTTGTCTACTCGAAGATAAAAAAGATAAAAACAGCCAAGCTTCTCGATATCGCCGCACCGGGACTTATTATCGGTCAGGCGATCGGCCGTTGGGGCAACTTCTTCAACGCTGAAGCGCACGGCGGTATTACCGAGCTTGTGTGGAGAATGGGTATCATGAAAAACGCGGTGGGTACAATGCAGTATTACCACCCGACATTCCTCTATGAATGCCTCTGGAACGTGATCGGCTTTGTGCTTATCATGACCTTCTATAAAAAGAAGAAGTACGACGGACAGCCTACCCTGTGGTATCTCGTGTGGTACGGATTTGGACGATTCTTCATCGAGGGGCTTCGCACAGACAGCCTTTACTTCTTTGAGTCACTGCTCGGTGAAACCGTGCGAGTGTCCCAGGCGCTTGCCGGACTTTGCTTTATCGGCGGCGTGATCGCGCTTATTGTACTTGGAAGAAAGGTTAAAGCGGAGAAGCTTGCCGAGGGCGAATACGAGGAGGTTTACTCCGAAAAGCCGGAAGAGCAAGAAGATGCGCCGGCGTTTGAGGTGAAGGAAGAGAAAGAGGGAGAGTAACCCTCTCCGTCGGCGTTGCCGACACCTCTCCCAGAGGGAGAGGTAACACCTCATCAGTCACCTTGCGGTGACAGCTTCCCCTTGAGGGGAAGCCTATTGCGGCTCCAATCTAACCTTGGCGTGGCAGCGAAGCGTTCAACGCCCCCGCGTTTATGCATAAAGGTGTCGGTAAGCGTTCGATTACCGCTGCACGGTTGCCGGGGAGGGGGACCCGGCTACTGGAAACGCCTGCGCTTATGCGAAAAGAAGAACGCGGACAGTCGAGGACGCCTGTCCCTACAAATCTTCCTTGCGCTTAAGCCGGGTTCGGAGAGTTTATGCTTTACCGGAGAGCCCCTATAAAGTTCTTTGCGGAGCTTTCTTTCAAGAAGGCGACCCCGTCCCCCCAATCAAAATCCAGGAGGAAAGACCAATGGCAAACATAATTGACGGAAAGAAGATCGCATCCGAAGTGCGCGGTGAGATCGCGGCTGAGTGTGAGGCACTCAAGGCGAAAGGTGTCACCCCCGGACTTGCGGTTATAATAGTCGGAGAGGATCCGGCATCTAAGGTTTATGTAAAGAATAAAAAGAAGGGCTGTGAGGAGGTCGGCTTCCATTCGGAGGTTTACGAGCTTGACGAGGCTACAACCGAGGAAGAGCTGCTCGCGCTTGTGCACAAGCTGAACGCGGACGATAAGATTCACGGCATACTCGTACAGCTTCCGCTCCCGAAGCATCTTAACGACGAGATCATTATCGCTAACATTGACCCGAAGAAGGACGTTGACGCGTTCCATGAGGTCAATGTCGGCAAGATCATGATCGGCAACTATGACTTTTTGCCGTGTACACCTGCAGGCGTTATGGTGCTCCTCGAAAAGAGCGGCATTGACGTTTCCGGCAAGGAATGCGTTGTTGTGGGACGCTCCAACATCGTCGGCAAGCCGCAGGCTATGCTCCTGCTCCATGCCAACGGCACCGTTACCGTGTGCCACTCGCGTACAAAGGATCTGGCAGAGGTTACACGCCGTGCGGATATCCTCGTTGTCGCTATCGGCAAGGCTGATTTTATCACTGGCGACATGGTCAAAGAGGGCGCTGTCGTTATCGATGTCGGCATGAACCGCAAGGCTGACGGTAAGCTCACGGGTGACGTTGATTTCGAGAGCGTTGCACCAAAGGCTTCGTTCATAACTCCCGTTCCCGGCGGCGTTGGTCCCATGACCATTACCATGCTGCTTCGCAATACTCTTACCGCAGCACAGAAAACTCTGAAATAACCAATAAACCGCCAAAAAAATCTGCTCATTTTGCTATCTATCGTGCAAAAATAACATTGACAAAACACGGGATGTGTGGTACAATATGTTTGAAGAATGTTAATTTTAACTCCAAAAGTGTGAACTTCGGGGCGAAGTTAACATTTTCAGGACACGAAAGGAGCAGATTATATGAATTCCTCTCGCAGAAACATTATTCGAGAGCTTCTCTCGGAAAAGCCTTTTATATCGCTTCGCGAGCTTGAGGCTAAATTCCCGGAAGTATCGAGCATGACGCTTCGCCGCGATATCGAATATTTCGAAAAGCAGGGTGAAGCAATAAAGGTGCGCGGCGGCGCACGTTCGATGAAGTTTATCACAACTTCTATGGAAGATTCCTTCCACCAGCGTCTGAGTGAGAATATGACGGCAAAGGAAAAGATCGCAAGACGTGCCATTGACCTTATCGAAACCGGAAGATCGCTCTTCCTCGATTCGGGTACAACCGTGCTCACGTTGGCATCGCTTCTTCCCGACGAACGTCATACTATCATAACAACCGGTCCGAATATTGCACTCGAGCTTATCAAGAAAAACCGCCCGATAGTAAATCTTGTCGGCGGAATGGTAAACCGCGGCAATCTTTCGATATCCGGAAATCAGGCTATGCGCTTCCTTGAGGATATCAACATTGATGTTGCGTTTATAGTTCCTTCGGGACTTTCCTTAAAGGACGGCTTCACCAGCGGCAACTACTCCGAGTGTGAGCTTAAGCAGCTGATTGTAAACAAAGCGCGCCGTGTCGTAATTCTTCTCGACACCGCAAAGCTCGACCGAAGCCTTCCGTTCACATTCTGTGCTCTTGACAGGGTACACACCATTGTGGCAGACGATCGCCTGCCGGATGACCTTACCGCCGCAGCCCAGGCTGCAGGTGTTGAGATCATCATAGCAAAGTGATCGAAATTATATAGTAAATTCTTTTAAGAAAGGAAATAATACATATGGCAACCGCAGTTATTATGCCTCGTCAGGGACAAAGCGTTGAAAGCTGCATTATCACCGAGTGGGCCAAGAAAAAGGGCGACACGGTAGCAGTTGGCGACGTACTTTTCTCCTACGAGACGGACAAGTCAAGCTTCGACGAAAAATCCGAAGTAGCCGGCACTCTTCTTGAGGTGCTCGCAAACGAGGGCGACGATGTACCCTGCCTTGAGGTCGTTTGTATCATAGGCGACGCAGGTGAGGACATTTCCGCACTTATCCCCAAGAAGGAAGAGGCTGCAGCTCCCGCTCCCGCGGCTGAAGCAGCACCTGCAGCAGCACCCGCTGCAGAGGCAGCTCCCGCAGCAGCACCTGCAGTAGCAGCAGCTCCCGTAGCTACCGCCGCAGCTTCCGACGATATTCTCCGCATCTCCCCCAGAGCAAAGAACCTTGCTCTGAGAGCTGGTGCAGACCTCTCCAAGGTTGTTGCAACCGGTCCTATGGGCCGCATTGTTGAGCGCGATGTTAACGCTCTTCTCGATGCAGGCAAGACCACCACTATCGAGGCTGTTGAGAGATTCCTCGCAGGCGAGCGCGTAGTTGTTGAGGAAACCGCAGCAGAGGCAGCAGCTCCTGTAGCAGCTCCCGCAAAGACTACCGGCGGCTACACCGACAACAAGATCACCAATATCAGAAAAGTTATTGCAAAGTCGATGCATGCATCCCTTTCCAATATGGCTCAGCTTACCCTCAACGCATCCTTCGATGCAACAGAGGTTATGGCGTTCAGAAAGAACCTCAAGGCTTCCGGCGAGGCTCTCGGCATGGGCAATATCACTATCAACGATATCGTTCTCTATGCTGTTGCAAAGACCCTCAAGGACCACAAGGATCTCAACGCACACTGGCTTGACGACGTATATCGCGTATTCGACGATGTTAACCTCGGAATCGCGGTTGACACCGAGCGCGGACTTATGGTTCCCACTCTTATGGCGGCTCAGGCTATGTCCCTGTCCGAGCTTTCCGCAAACGCAAAGTCCCTTATCAAGGAAACTCAGGGCGGCTCCATCTCTCCCGACAAGCTCTCCGGCGGTACTTTCACTGTTACCAACCTCGGTTCTCTTGGCGTTGAGAGCTTCACCCCCGTTATCAATCCTCCGCAGGTTGCAATCCTCGGTGTGTGCGCTATCACCCAGCGCGTAAAGGCTGACGGAAGCGTATATCCCGCAATGGGGCTCTCCCTCACCTTCGACCACCGTGCACTTGACGGTGCTCCCGCAGCGCGCTTCCTCAAGGATCTCTGCGCTAACCTCGAGCATTTCTCGCTCCTTCTCGCTAAATAATTACAGGAGGACTACATAATGTACGAGCTTATTATTCTCGGCGGTGGCCCCGCCGGCTACAATGCGGCAGAGCGTGCCGCAGAGGGCGGACTCTCCACCCTCGTTATCGAAGAGCGTGCTCTCGGCGGTGTTTGCCTCAACGAAGGCTGCATCCCCACCAAGACTCTTCTCTATTCTGCTAAGATCTTCGACTATGCAAAGCACAGCGAAGAGTACGGCGTAAAGCTCCCCGGCGCTTCCATCGACCATGCGGCTGTTGTTGCACGCAAGGACAGAGTTGTTAAGCAGCTCGTTGGCGGCATCGGCGCAAAGATGAAGCACGGCGGCGTTACTGTTGTAAACGGTCACGCTGAGATCAAGGGACGCGACGGCGAAGCGTTCAATGTAGCAGTCGGAACTGAAACTTATCAGGCTCGCAGACTTCTCATTTGTACCGGTTCTTCCGCGGCTGTTCCTCCGATTCCCGGACTGAGAGAGGGTGTTGCGGCAGGCTTTGTTAAGACCAACCGCGAAATCCTCGATATGACCACTGTTCCGAAGGAACTCGCTGTTATCGGCGGCGGCGTTATCGGTATGGAAATGGCTTCCTACTTCAACTCCATCGGTTCCAAGGTAACCGTTATCGAAATGATGGACCACATCGGCGGTCCTACCGATTCCGAGATCGCGGCTATCCTTCTCAAGAACTACAAGAAGAAGGGCATCGAGTTTATGCTCGGCGCAAAGGTTACAGGCGTTGGCACCAAGTCCGTTACTTGCGAGTACGAGGGCAAGACCGTTGAGATTGCTGCTGACTGCGTACTCTGCGCTGTAGGACGCCGCGCTAACACCGCAGGCATCGGCCTTGAGAGCATCAACGTTCTCACCGAGCGCGGTGCTATCGTTACAAACGAGTGCGGACGCACCAACATCGGCGGCGTTTGGGCTGCAGGTGACGTAAACGGCAAGTCTATGCTCGCTCACACCGCATACCGCGAGGGCGAGGCTGCTGTAAACGATATGCTCGGCAAGAAGGATGCTGTCAACTATGACGCTATCCCTGCTGTTATCTACACCAACCCCGAGGTTGCTTCTGTCGGCGAAACATCCGAAACTATTAAGGCTAAGGGTATCGAGGCAGAAACCGCATCGTTCACACTCCGTTACAGCGGACGTTATGTTGCTGAAAACGAGGGCGGCGACGGTATCGTTAAGATCATCATCGACAAGGCTCACCGCCGTGTACTCGGTGTACATATGATCGGCAGCTACGCATCCGAGATCATCTATGGCGCTGCTATGATGGTTGAAAAGCAGATGCGTGTTGAAGATGTACGCAACTTCATATTCCCGCATCCTACCGTTTGCGAAGTAATCCGCGAGGGTATGTTCGGTATGTAATTCGGCTTCGGTGAGATGAGGTGGCGACACCTCATCCACCGCTGACGCGGCCCCCCTTCCCCTCAAGGGGAAGGCGACCCTCATCCGGCAAAGTTGCGCAGCAATCTTTTTGCCACACTTCCCCCAAGGGAAGGCAAATGCGGCTCGAGTCTTGCATAAAGGCTTCCCTCGGGGGAAGCTGTCGCCGACAGGCGACTGATGAGGGCAAACCGGGCGCGAGCGAAGCAATGCGCCCATGCGTTTACGCATAAAGATGTCAGTATATGAACACTGACAGCAGCACGGTTGTTGGGGCAGGGGCCCCGACTACTGGAAACGCTAAACCGCTTACGCGAAGCATCTTGAGCGGATGCGTTAATAAAGTTCTTTGCGGAGCTTTCTTTCAAGAAAGCGACAAAAAATAAAAAAATAATTTATAAGGAGAAAATATCATGCCAAAGAGTCAATATGTAGATCCCGGCAAAGCTTTTGAAGCAGGCTATATCCATTTTGAGGATATTCCCGTTTGCCAGTACAACAAGACACTTGCACAGGAAAAGAAGATTTACACCAAGGAAGATTTCATGCGCATTTACCGCGACATGGCTATCATCCGTGAGTTCGAGACCATGCTCAACGAAGTAAAGGTTAAGAGCGAATACAACGGTGTTGCTTATAACAACCCCGGTCCTGCTCACCTTTCCATCGGTCAGGAAGCATCCGCTGTTGGTGAGGCTTACTGCCTTGACATCAACGACTTCTCGTTCGGTTCTCACAGAAGCCACGGCGAAATTCTCGCAAAGGGTCTTTCTTCCATCCAGAAGCTTGATGACACCGAGCTTTACGACATTATGAAGGAATTCCTCGACGGTGCTGTTCTTAACGTTGTTGAAAAGCACATGAACGCTGGCGGCAACATCAAGGAGCTCGCTATCAACTTCCTTCTCTACGGTGCACTCGCAGAAGTATTCGCACGTAAGACCGGTTTCAACCGCGGTCTTGGCGGATCCATGCACGCATTCTTCATTCCGTTCGGTCTGATGCCTAACAACGCTATCGTTGGTGCATCTGCTCCTATCGCACTCGGTGCGGCTCTTTATAAGAGATCCAACCACAAGCCCGGTATCGTTATCTCCAACTGCGGTGACGGTGCTACCGGTCGCGGCCCCGTTCTCGAGGCTCTCAACTTCGCTTCTATGGACCAGATCACCAAGCTCTGGGGTATGGAAGGCAAGTACAGCTCCGACGGTATGCCGATCCTCTTCAACGTATTCAACAACCACTACGGTATGGGCGGCCAGACTCGCGGTGAGACCATGGGTTATGACATGGTTGCTCGTCTTGGCGCAGGCTTCAACCCCCAGCAGATGCACGCAGAGCGCGTAAACGGTTACGATCCGCTCGCAGTTATCGACGCTGTTACCAGAAAGAAGCAGCTCCTTCTCGAGGGCAAGGGTCCCGCACTTCTCGACGTTGTTACATACCGCGTATCCGGTCACTCCCCGTCCGACTCCTCCACCTACAGAACTGTTGAGGAGATCGAGGCTTGGAAGGCAGCTGACCCGATCGTTGCGTTCAAGAACAAGCTCATCAAGGGCAAGATCGCAACCGAGAACGAGTTCGCAGTTATGCACGAAGAGATCACCAACCGTATGACCGAGGTTATGAAGCTCGCTATCAACGACGAGATCTCTCCCAGAATGGACCTCCAGAAGGAGCCCGATGGCATTTCCTCCATCATGTTCTCCAACCTCAAGGTTCCCAGCATGGAGCCCGACCGTGAGCCTGACGTTCTCATGCCCAAGGAAGAGTGCCCCCGTGTTAAGGAAATCGCAGGCAAGATCAGAACCGCTACCGATAAGGACGGCAAGCCTGTTTCCAAGATGAAGATGTACAACCTCACTGACGGTCTCTTTGAGCCGATCATTGACAAGTTCTACGAGGATCCCACCCTTATCGCATACGGTGAAGACAACCGTGACTGGGGCGGAGCATTCGGTGTATACAAGAAGATGACCGAAGCTATTCCTTACCACAGATTCTTCAACTCTCCTATTTCCGAGTCCGCAATCGTTGGCTCTGCAGTAGGTTACGCAATGTGCGGCGGCCGCGCTATCGTTGAGCTTATGTACGCTGACTTCATCGGCTGCGCAGGCGACGAAATCTTCAACCAGATGGCTAAGTGGCAGTCCATGTCCGCAGGTATCCTCAAGATGCCTATCGTACTCCGCGTTTCCGTTGGTTCCAAGTACGGCGCACAGCACTCTCAGGACTGGACAGCACTCTGTGCACACATCCCGGGCCTTAAGGTAATCTTCCCGAACACTCCTGCAGACGCTAAGGGTCTTATGACCAGCGCTCTTAACGGTACTGACCCCGTTATCTGCTTCGAGTCCCAGAGAATTTACGGTATCGGCGAGCAGTTCATGAAGGACGGCGTTCCGGAAGGCACATACGAGATCACTCTCGGCGATCCCGACATCAAGCGCGAGGGTAAGGATGTTACCATTCTCACCATCGGTGCTACTCTCTACCGTGCAATGGATGCAGCGAAGACCCTCCAGGAGAAGTACAACATCTCCGCTGAAGTTATCGACGCACGCACCATCGTTCCTTTCGATTACACCAAGGTTATCGAGTCTGTTAAGAAGACCGGTAAGATCGTTATCGTCGGCGACGCTGTTGAGCGTAACTCCGTAATGAAGGACATGGCTGCAAACGTAGCAGAGTTCGCATTCGATTACCTCGATGCTCCTCCTGTAGCTCTCGGTTCTCGTAACTGGATCACTCCTTGCTACGAGCTCGACCATGAGTTCTTCCCGCAGGCTGACGGCATTATCGACATCATTCATGAAAAGCTTATGCCCATTCCGGGTTACGTTGCAAAGACCAACTGCAGCGACGTTGAGCGCATGAACAGAAGCAAAGTAGGTCTGTAATTCCAAAGTTAATATCTATAGGGGCGGCATCTGTCGCCCCTATGGTTTCTTATGGGGACGCGATTTTGCCACTTTCTTGAAAGAAAGTGGCGCAAAGAACTTTATACAAGCTTTGATTAGGGGCTAAACGCTTCGAATTTCGCATAAACTTAGGGAAGATTTGTAGGGACAGGCGTCCCCGACTGTCCGTTTTTCGAATTTCGCATAAACTCAGACGTTTCCAGTAGCCGGGTCCCCGTCTCTCTGCGGCTCGGTCACATCGCAGCTCTGGCTGCCACCGGCAGTCATTCACTACCGCGATGCCGCTTCGCTACCCCGGCAACCGTGCAGGAAACACACCGACATCTATACGCGTAAACGCGGAGCGAGGAACGCAAAAGATTGACTTCGCTAACTTTGTTGCCACGCGATAGGCTTCCTCTTGAGGGGAAGCTGTCACCGAAGGTGACTGATGAGGTGTTTTCTTCCACGTCCACATTACCACGAAAAATGAGGTATCACAATGAAACTGTACATAAACCACTGCACTGATCCTGCATACAACCTTGCCGCTGAAGAGTATCTTCTCACACACGCAACCGAGGATATCATCATGCTCTGGCGGAACGATGCGGCGGTCATAATCGGAAAAAATCAGAATGCATATGCTGAAATAAATTTCGATTTTACAGAAAAAAATAATGTTAAAGTTATCCGCAGACTCACGGGCGGCGGTGCTGTATTTCATGACCTCGGCAACGTGAATTTTACCTTTATATCGCCAAGCGGCGGCGCGCTGTCGGAAGGTATACGGGATGGCGGACTCGATTTCGCGCACTTTACACGTCCCATTATATCCGCGCTTTGCTCAATCGGACTTGACGCGGCGCTTTCGGGGCGCAATGATATTATAGTTCACACAAAGGATGGAGATCGTAAGGTATCCGGAAACGCGCAGTGCGTTTTGGACGGAGTTACGCTCCATCACGGAACACTGTTATTTTCTGCATCGCTGGCGCGGCTTCAGGGTGCGCTCAATGTTGACCCCACCAAGCTTAAATCCAAGGGAATATCAAGCGTGCGCAGCAGAGTTGCGAATATGTTTGACCTTTTGAATGACGATGCACGTGAGAAAATCGGCGATGTAAACGACTTTATGGCGTTTCTCTCGGAATATCTCGGAAAAGAATTTTCGCTCTCGCCCGAAGGATTTGACGAAGCGACGCACAAAGCGATCACTGCTCTTACAGAAGCCAAATATCGCACGGACGAGTGGAATTTACAGCGTTTTGCGACGTTTGAGCTTAATTTCAAACACAGATTCGACTTTGGGTCGGTTGAGGTATCTATGAGCGTGGCAAGCGGAAGGATAACCGACATACGCATTTTCGGAGATTTCTTTGGTGTGCGTGATCCCGCGGATTTGTCGGCGGCTCTTGCCGGATGCGTGCTTTCACGCGCGGAAATTGTGCGAGTTCTTGATGAATTTAACATTGGCGAATACATTTCGGGCGCAAACGCTGAGGATATTGCCGCTCTGCTCTGTGATTTTGCCACAGTTTCATAAATGTTGACGAATGGTTCATGGAATGTTCATTACTTTTATCAAAAAATATATTAGAATATTAGTAAAGTGATATATTATTATTTTGTATAAGACGAAAGAAAGATGAGGTATTTCACGATGAGCAAAATTCATGATGAAAAGATCGATTATCTCTTTAAAGGTATCTTAACTCTCGAAAGCGTTGAAGAGTGCTACAGCTTTTTTGAAGATCTCTGTACTGTTGCCGAGCTTCAGGAAATGTCAAAGCGTCTTCTTGCGGCAAAAATGCTGAAGGATAACTATATCTACACCGAGATCGCAGAGCGTACCGGACTTTCCACCGCAACAATAAGCCGCGTAAACCGCTGCCTCAAATACGGAAGCGACGGATACATCACAGTTCTTGAGCGCCTTGAGCGCATGAAATAATCGGTGAGCGCGTATACTTCTATAGCCCGCGTTTACGATAAGCTCAATGCTGACATTGACTATGAGGCATGGTGCGACTTTATCGAGGCGCAGTTTTCGCGATACTCGGGAAAGCCGCCCGTGAGCGTGCTCGACCTTGCCTGCGGAACAGGTGCGATGACAGTCGCTCTTGCTGGACGCGGATATGATGTTACCGGCGTTGATATGTCATCGGACATGCTCGCGCTTGCACGTCAGAAGTGTGATGCAAAGCGTTTTCGTCATCCCGTGCTTCTTATAGAGCAGGATATGTCACAGCTTGAGCTTTACGGCACCGTTGATGCCGCAGTATGCTGTCTTGACAGCCTCAATTATCTGACAAAAAGCGATGAGCTTTACCGAACGTTCAGTCACGTGCACAACTATCTTAACAAAGACGGTCTGCTTATATTTGACATGAATGCTCCCGCTAAATTTGAGAGGGTGTATGCCGACAATGCGTACGTGCTCGAGGAGGACGGGATTTTCTGCGCGTGGCAGAATTATTATAATAACAAAACCAAGCTGTGCGATTTCTATCTCGGTATTTTCACCGAGAATTCGGACGGCACTTGGTGTCGCCGTGACGAGGTTCAGCGCGAGAGGTGCTGGTCGATGCGCACGGTGAAGAAGCTACTCGCCGAAACAGGATTTGAGCTGTGCTCCCTCGTTTCGGATTTTGACGGGACGGCTGTTGATGATGACACAGAGCGCTGGTATTTTACCGCGCGCGCCAAGAAATAATATACGACTTGTTAAAGCCTCCCTTGTGTAAAGGGAGGTGCCCTGCAAGGGCGGAGGGATTGTTTGTGCCGTAGATATGACAACCCCTCAGTCAGCCTACGGCAGACAGCTCCCCTTGCACAGGGGAGACATAACTACTGCCAATTCATCACAAAATAATATACCGAGGAATTGCAATGAAACCAAAATCAACCATACTGCGGGCAATGACACGTGATGGCAGTGCTCGCGCTTTTGTTATAAATTCAACCGATATCGTAAACACCGCTATCGGCTATCATAATACCACGCCCACCGCATCCGCACTGCTTGGAAGAACGCTTACGGCGGCTTCCATGATGGGAACACTTTTAAAGGATAAGGGCAACACCCTCACGCTCAACATCCGCGGTGAGGGGCCGGCGAGAAATGTTATCGCTGTTTCCGACTATGCCGGCAACGTAAAGGGATACATTGCCGAGCCGTACATTGACATTCCGAAGAAGCCGAACGGCAAGCTTGACGTGTCGGGCGCAATCGGCGCCGGAACGCTTTCCGTTGTAAAGGATATCGGACTCAAGGAGCCGTATTCCGGCATGATAAATTTGGTCAGCGGCGAGATTGCCGAGGATATTACGCAGTATTTCGCGGTGAGCGAACAGACCCCGAGCCTTTGTGCTCTCGGAGTGCTGGTTGACCGTGACTTCAGCTGCAAGGCCGCCGGCGGCGTGCTTATATCCTTGCTTCCGTTTGCGGCAGAGGAAACGATTGCACAGCTTGAAAAGAACGCGGCAAATCTCTCAAACGTATCCCGTCTTTTTGACGACGCACTCTCGTGCGAGCAGATAATGAACATTGCGCTTGAGGGAATCGAATACGATGTATTCGATGAGCTTGATGTAGCGTATGCGTGCGACTGTTCGAGGGAGCGCTGCGCAAGAGCGCTTTACAGTCTTGGTGAAAAAGAAGCATATTCTCTCTTTGAGGAAAACAAAGCCGAGGGTAAGGGCGAAGAGGTGCAGTTTGAGTGCCACTTCTGTGACAGGAAGTATGTGTTTACCAAGGACGATGCCGATGAGATATTCGGTAAAAAATAAGTGAAATATAATACTGTACGGGCGGATTTTATATCCGCCCGTTTTGTTTGCCGGAAATTTCCGATATCGGATTGACAAGCGAAAATATTAATGATATAATTATGCAAAGAGGCTCTCCCGGAGGGAGAGGGTAATAAAAGCCAAGGAGCAAAGCTATGCAGAAAAAGTATATCATCACCGATTACGGCGTAAAAGCCGATATTGATACGCTTCAAACAAAAGAGATACAGGCGGTCATTGACCTTTGCCGCGACAACGGCGGCGGAATCGTTGTTTTTCCAGAGGGAACATATCATGTAGCCAGCCTTCGCATGTGGTCGGATATGACGCTCCTTTTCAAAAACGGCTCGATGCTTCTCGGAAGCCTTGACTGCAACGATTACGTGGAGGCACCGGTTCCCGCGGGAATTGAGCTTCGCACGGACATGGAGATGATAATGCACTATTACAAGGGTGTGCCGGTTCCAAACTATCGCCGTGCTATCATCTCGGCGATTGGGGAAAAGAACATCACCGTTATCGGCGAGGGTAACGCGACTATCGACGGGCGTGACTGCTTTGACCCGAACGGCGAAGAACAGTTCCGCGGACCTCACGGCATATTCTTCTCAAGCTGTAAAAATATCGAGCTTCGCGGCTACACTATCCAGCACACCGGAAATTTCGCGCATCAGCTTGATGCCTGCGACAACGTCCACGCGAACGGCGTTACAATGAACGGCGGACACGATGGCATACATCTGCACTGCTGTACCAACATGCTTGTGGAAAACTGCCGCTTCAACACGGGCGATGACTGTATCGCCGGCGTTAACGCGGAGAATATCGTCATTCGCAACTGCGAATTCTGCACATCCTGCCAGGTGTTCCGTTTTGGCGGCACACATCTGCTTGTTGAGAACTGCAATATCTTCGGTCCGGGCTACTATTCGCACCGTATCACCAGACGCAAGGAAAAGGGCAAGGACGAGTGGCTCGACAGAAAAGAGGGCAGACGTAATGTTATCTGTCTGTTCATGCATTTTTCGAGCTTGGAGTTTCCGCACGAGCCGTTTTATGATATAGTTTTCAGAAACTGCACGGTTGACACTGTTGACACGATTCTCTGCTACACTGCAAACACCATGCCCATTCAGGTTGGCGCAGACCTTGCCGAGCTTACATTTGAGAATGTTGAGTTCACCAATATGAAATACGCGTCAAAGCCGGTAGGCAGCGAGGAGAATCCGCTCACGGTCACGCTCAAAAATGTAACCACCGATTTCGGCGACGGAAATGCGGAGTCGCTTTTCGATAAAGAGTCGGTTAATACCACAGTTGTTGTGTGCTAAGAGAGCGAATAGAAACCCTCACCCGGCAAAGTTGCGAAGCAATCTTTTTACCACACCTCCCCCAAGGGAGGGCAAATGTGGCTCGCAGCTCACATATAGGCTTCCCTTGGGGGAAGCTGTCGCCGTCAGGCGACTGATGAGGGTTACGCCTGTCCCTACAACAAGGCATTACATAAACGAGGTAACAAATCATGCAAAAAAATTACATCATCACCGATTACGGCGTAAAGACCGACAGCGAGGCTCTCCAGACAAAGGAAATTCAGGCGGTTATTGACCTTTGCCGCGATAATGGCGGCGGAACTGTCGTTTTCCCCGAGGGTACATACTACGTAGCCAGCCTTCGCATGTGGTCTGATATGACGCTGTTTTTTAAAAACGGCTCGAAGCTTCTCGGGAGCACCGAGTGCGACGATTACGAAGTATATGAGGTCCCCGAGGGCGTTGAGCTTCGTACGGATATGCAGCTCATTTCCCAGTATTTCGAGGGCAAGGCACGCGATGAATACCGTCACGCCATGATCTCGGCTTACGGCGAAAAGAATATCGCCATTATCGGCGAGGGCAACGCCACTATCGACGGACGTGACTGCTTTGACCCGAACGGCGAGGAGGGACTCCGCGGACCGCACGGAATCTTCCTCACAAACTGCGAGAACGTTGAGCTTCGCGGATACACCATACAAAACAGCGGAAGCTTCATGCATCAGATAGACAGCTGCAAGAATGTTCATTTCAACGGCGTGACTATTCTCGCAGGACACGACGGTCTTCATCTGCACTACTGTGACGGCATGCTCATCGAAAACTGCCGCTTCATGACCGGTGACGACTGCCTTGGCGGTATCAATTTCAAGAACCTCACCATAAGAAACTGCGAGTTTAACTCCTCCTGCCAGATATTCCGTGTTGGCGGCTCGCATATACTTATTGAGAACTGCCATATCTACGGCCCCGGATATTATCCGCACCGCATGACTGTGGTAAAGGGCAAGAATAATTATCTTCCGCGCACCGAGGGACGTCATAACACATCCTGCCTCTGGCAGCATTTCGCGAGCATGGATTTCCCGTCCGAGCCGTATCACGATATTCTTATCAGAAACTGCACCGCGGACGATGTCGGACGCGTGCTTTTCTACAACGCAGATGATCCTCCACTTGAAGCAGGCGCGTATCTGTCGGAGATCACGTTTGAGAATGTACAGTTTACCAATCTTAATGCAAGCTCACACCCCAAAGCGAGTGCGGAGCATCCGCTTACCGTGACGCTTAAAAATGTCAGCGGGACATTCAAGGACAACGCGGTAGGTAAGGAGCTGTTTGACTCCGAGTCCACTAACACCACGTTTATTATCGAGTAAATAAAATGCAGTGACGCTGCCCTGCGAAAAACGCCTATAATATTTTTTGAAAAAATTTGTAAAAAGGTATTGACAAACGCAGGGCAACGTGATATAATATAAAAGTCGCAAGGCAAGAGTCTTGTGAAAATGGAAGCTTAGCTCAGCTGGGAGAGCATCTGCCTTACAAGCAGAGGGTCACAGGTTCGAGCCCTGTAGCTTCCACCAGCGATCCTTTGGATCGCTTTTGGCCGGGTAGTTCAGCTGGTTAGAACGCTAGCCTGTCACGCTAGAGGTCGTGGGTTCGAACCCCATCTCGGTCGCCATTTTGCCTCTGTAGCTCAGTTGGTAGAGCAGGGGACTGAAAATCCCCGTGTCGTTGGTTCGATTCCGACCGGAGGCACCACCGCTTCGGCAATAGCCGAAGCAATATGCGGATTTAGCTCATTTGGTAGAGCGCGACCTTGCCAAGGTCGAGGTGGCGGGTTCGAGCCCCGTAATCCGCTCCATTTTTTTATAATTTTATGCGCACCGATTTCGGTGCGCATACGGCGCCATAGCCAAGCGGTAAGGCAGAGGTCTGCAAAACCTTTATCCCCGGTCCGATTCCGGGTGGCGCCTCCAAAAAATTAAGCAACCCAATCGGGTTGCCTAATTTTTTATCCAAGCCGATGAAAGGAGGCTTGGTATGTAATCAATGCGCTTGCGCATTGTATGTAATTGCGACAAAGTCGCGTATGGCATCACGCCGGGGCGTGTATATTTCGTCGGCTTGATAACATACAACACTTCGTGTTGATTCCATACCGCCTATGGCGGATTACATTCAAGGCTGCGCCTTGATTTCATACAGTCCTTCGGGCTGATTAGGCTGCGAAAGGAGAACGTTATGACAAAAAATCTTTTGCTTGAATATTCCGAGGAGCTTGCAACAAAGTGTGAGCTACTCTGCAAATCTATCAGCGGCAACTCCAACACCGTTTTTCAACTCCGCAAATCCTCGTCGAGCGTATTCGCCAACATCACCGAGGCGCAATATCCCCAAAGCCTTGCGGATATGCTTTCCAAATTCAAAATTGCGAGAAAAGAATGCGCTGAAGCAGAGTCTTGGCTCAAACTGCTCTATAACACAAAGGTGATTGACGAGCCGACCTTCAAAACCTACCGCAACCTCTGCGGAAGAATACAAAGAATGCTGACATCTTCGTGTTTAACGATAGAAAAGAAAATTGAAAACAAATGAAAGAGGCTGGTTTAGCCTCTTTTTTCTTGACACCCCACCGCTTTTCTGCTATAATTAAACTAACAAATCACGAAAGGCGGTTAGGATTATGTTTCTGACGAAAAAAGGATTTTGGAAAATTGTTATTATGGCAGTATGCTATTTTGCAATAGGAAGTTTTTGTATAGTGGCGGGAATAATATTGGCTGCTTTAGATGCTGATGCCAATTTTTTGTTTGTATTGGGAGCTATTTGTTATGGTTTTTGTCCGATTATTATTGCATGTGGACGATATGCGGAAGGCAAAGGAAAGCTGATAAATTTAGGAAATAAGCTTGTCCGTAATGAATTGAAGCCTAATGAGTTTATAAAGGAATATCAGCGGTTGAAGGATTCAACTGAACTTGTTGTTAACAAGCCTGGTATTGAGATTTTGCAGTTGGTTGCATTATCGTATGATTGTTTGGACGATAAAGAAAATTGTCTTTCGACTGTAGATGAAATGATTGCTGTTGCAGGCAAGAAGAAAATGCTTGCCAAACTTATAAAATGCTCATTTTTATTTTCTTATGATATGACTGACGAAGCTGAAACTATTTTCACCGAGGCTCGTGCTTCAAAGCAGAATTTTATTTGTCAAGCGTTGATGGATGCCATTTTTAAGAGTGATCGTGCAATGGCTATGGGAGATTATAAGACGGTAGAGGCATATAATTCAAAAATGCTTTCGCAAACATTTCCAAAACTTGATAATTTGTCAAAGCTAACACTACACTATAAGTTGGGCGAGGTTTACGAGAAATTACAAAACCACGAGAAAGCGAGTACATATTATAAATACTGCATTGATAACGGTGGAGAAACAGCAATAAAAGAATCCGCAAAATCTGCATTGGATAGGCTACAATAAAACCGTGGCATCTTTTTTGTCAAGACGAGCCAAAAAGAAAAGCACTTCGTAAGAAGTGCTATTCTTTTTGGTAATGAAACGCGCTGACGCGCATGAAGCAGGGCTTCGCCCTGTGAAGCGAGCCTTCGGCTCACGGAGAAGAAACATCGCGCTTCATACAAGCGTAGCAAATGCTTGATTGACAAAACAATGGGTTTATGCTATACTAAACGCAGAAGGGACGGTGGTAAAATGAATTTTTATTTATACAATGTGATATGTGCAGGATTTGCTTTATTTGTATATATATCTTTTCGTTTTAGTGTCGATTCTTATCTTCGAGTTAACAAAAACAGCAAAACTTTTATAAAGAAAAGCAAGAAGGGCTTTTTGAATTATTGGATATATAAGAAAATTAACGATGAAATTGGATTAAATTACGTCTTTTGCCTTAATATCATTTTATTGATATTGACTGCACTATACTTTTGCGTGACTATTTGTCTGGGGTGGATAAAATTTTTATATATGCCCATAGCGATATGCAACGCTGTGCTATGTGCCGTTCAAATTACGGCGATATTCTTTTCTGATATTTATTGGAATCTCGAATATTATAAAAAGAAGTTTGTTGTATTGAAAAAAGGCGAATCTGGACGAGGTTTCCATAGCTCGTTTTATGCGATAATCGAAGTGATTGGACTTTTAGCTTTTGCGATTTACAATATTTCATTGGCTTTGTGACGACATCTCTTCTCTCAACTCGACTCAAAATGAAAAGCACTTGCTAAAAGCAAGTGCTTTTTTGCTGATATGAGGCGCATTGCCGTGTGCGTAATAACAAAGGGAAAAGAAAAAACTGCGCAGCCGGTTGTCCCCCCTTGACGAGCGCGTGCTTTTGTGGTAAAATAAAGTCGAAAATTCTGTTTGATACAAACGGATACTGTATTTTGAAAGGAAGAAATTTTATGAGCCTTAAGCGTATTCTCGCCTTGATTTTTGCGGCGGCTGTCCTGCTTGCGCTTTGCGTGAGCACAAGCGCACAAACACCTGCACAAAACGAGGAAATAACTATCCTTTTTACACACGACCTCCATTCTCATCTGCTCCCCTCGGCAAATGAAACGGGAGAGGGCCAATACGGCGGCTATGCCCGACTTATGACGGCAATAAATGAACAAAAGGCTATAGATCCAAACGCCATTCTCGTTGACGGCGGAGATTTTTCCATGGGTTCGCTGTTCCAGACGGCTTATCCCACCTCTGCTATTGAGCTTCGTGTAATGGGCGCTATGGGCTATGACGTTACTACTTTCGGAAATCACGAATTTGACTATCTTCAGTCGGGACTCAAGTCCATGCTGAATGCCGCCGTTGCAAGCGGTGACAAGCTTCCCTCAATCGTCTGCGCGAATTATCTGCCCCCCGTGGAGGGAGCGGAAGGATATGTCGCGGATATCTGGGATGCGTATAACAGCTACGGCGTCAAGGATTACGTAATAATCGAGCGCGGCGGAGTTTACTACGCTATTTTCGGTATCTTCGGCGCTGATGCGGATGACTGCGCTCCCAATTCCGGTATGGTGTATGAGGATCCGATCACTGTGGCAGAGGAAACTGTCAAGGCTGCGGTCAGTGAGTGCGAAAAGCTTTACGGGGAGCACCCCGTGGTCGTCTGCCTTTCCCACAGCGGAACTGACAGCGGAGAGGGCGAGGATTATGAGCTTGCCAAGGCTGCTCTCGGAATCGACGTTATAATATCCGCACACACGCACACGCTTTTGAGAGAGCATATTTCGGTGAACGGCACGCTGATAATGTCCGCCGGTGAATACGGCAAATATCTCGGTGTGCTCAAGCTGAACTTTGACGGAGAGGCGGCGACGCTTGCTTCCTATGAGCTTATACCGATTGACGAAAATGTTGAGGACGATGCCGAGATAGCCGCGCTTGTCGAGCAGTACAAAAATGCGGTGGAAGAGGATTACTTATCGAAATACGGCTTCTCGTTCGACCAGGTGCTGATCAATAACCAGTACGCTTTTGAAACAAACAAGGAAGTGGCGGCGTATCAGCACGAGTCCCCACTGTGCAACGTTTACGCTGATGCATACAAATGGGCGGCAGAGAAGGTCACCGGAAAGAAAGTTGACGTTGCTATGACCGCGGCGGGAGTTGTGCGCGGCAGTCTTCCCTTGGGAGATGTAACTGTTTCGGACGTTTTCAATGCCGCATCGCTCGGAGTTGGAACCGAGGGTGAGCTTATCGGCATTTACCTGACGGGCAAGGACCTCAAAAATGCAATGGAGCTTGATGCATCGGTGCAGCCTCTTATGTCTGCGGCACAGCTCTTCATGTCCGGTGCGGAGTATTCGTTCAACCAATACCGTATGATATTCAACAAGGTCGACTACGCTATGCTGCGCGGCGGGGACGGAACGCTTACCGAAATAGAGGACGACAAGCTGTATTTCGTAGTTGCGGGCACGTACATGGGACAGATGCTCGGTTCTGTTGAGGAAACGTCTATGGGCCTCTTATCCATAACACCGCGTGACGAGTCCGGAAATCCGCTGTCGGCAGACGAGCTTGCGAACTACGTTATAAAGGATGAAAACGGCAATCCGCTTAAGGAGTGGTATGCCATTTCAGATTATCTTGTCAGCATGGGCGGCGAGATGGATTCACGTTACGCCGACACTGACGGACGAAAGGTTGTATATTCAAGCCTTAACCCGGTAAGTCTTTTGAGAAATGCCAATATATTTACTTACATAGTTCTTATTGTTATTGTTGTACTTATTGCGGCTGTTGTGCTTATTGTTCGCGCGGTGGTGGTTCGCCGCAGAAAGAAAAAAGCCGCGAAGGATTGATGTAAAAACAGCGCCCACTTGGCGCACCTGCGATAAAGCAGGTGCGCCGATTTTTATGTTAAAACTCAAATGTTAGTTGAATTATCATCAAAAAACAAGTTATTGTATGATTTCGATTTTATGATATAATATTAGTGAAAGCAGAGCTCGCTTATCTTTTTTTAAGGAGAAATGATATGAATCACATAGGGATAAAAATAAAAGAACTACGAAAAAAGAAGGATATGACGCAGGAAAAGCTTGCAGAATATTTGAACGTATCCTTTCAAGCGGTTTCCAAATGGGAAACAGGTGCGGCATCTCCGGATTTATCTATGATTGTTCCATTGGCTCGGTTGCTTGATGTGACGACCGATGAACTTTTTGGAGTTAACAGTAACGTAGAAGCTTTGCATCAAAAGGAACTCAAAGAGCTTTATGATGAAACATGGAAAACGGGCAATGTAGAAAAAAGATATAAGATTTCACAAGCAGCTGTCGAAGAGTATCCAGGAAATCTTGAATATTTGAAATGGCTTGCAGATGCTGAAGGATCTTATGGAATTCACTGCAACAAGCTTGGTTCAAAAGAACAAATTGAACATTTCGAAAAATCTGTTTATTATTTTAAAAAAATTATCGAAGACAGTACTGATTTGTATCTAAAAGAATCGGCTATTCGAGGCATCGTTTTTGCTCTTTCTGATCTTGGAAGACGTGATGAGGCTCTTCAATATGCAAGACAACATCCTGATTGTGATGAACTTTTGAAATATTGTTTGAAGGGTGAAGAATTGGAAACGCATCGCCAAACTTTGGTTTTTAGAAAACTGGCCGATTTGCTTGGAGAACTTGAAACCGACCATTACAATATTGAGGCAATACAGCTTGCCGAGAAAATACTCAAACTTGTAATCGATGATGAAAATTATTTGTGGTTTCATGAAACTTTGATGTTTAACTATATTTTGCAAGCTCAATGTCTTACTAAACAAAAACAATACATGGAAGCCATTTCTATTTTACGCAAATCTTATGAACAGGCTGTTCTATACGATAAGATATTTATGGCCGCAAAAGAAACACCAATTCCATATACATCTTCCATTTTTAATAAAATATCATTTGATGCAAACGAAATCGTAAAAAGTGGAACCGAAACCATGACGGAAAATTTCAAGGAATTCTTGTTATGGAAATCATTTGATGCGATTCGTGATAACAAAGATTTCCAATCGATTTCCAACCTTTGATCTTTCGCCCCGCCGCGCGCGGGGCTTCGCTTTTGTGTCCTCAAAAGCAGTGTTTGTCAGGAAAAACAGACGGACTTTCGTAGTACACAAACCAAAGGCTCCCTTGTGTAAAGGGAGCTGACGCCGAAGGCGGCTGAGGGATTGTTTTATGAAGAAATTTTGCTTTTACAATCCCTCCGTCTCGCTACGCGAGCCACCTCCCTTTACACAAGGGAGGCTTATTACCGCCCGACAGTACACCAAAAAGGTGTAACACACTATACCTTGCAGGGCAAGGCGTGTGAAAAGGAGTACAGGCAAAATTGTCCGTACTCCTTTTGTTGAGTTTGCGGTTAGTAAAACCTGCTTTATGGAAGTCACCACTTGGGGCGCTGTTTTTGTGTTTTACGGCACATCGCCGTACGCGCAATACAAATGGGAGGCGACACCCAACGTCGGATGCGTTGGTCTGCCGATACACATCGCTCTTGACACGGTACCGCAGTTGTGGTAAAATAGATTTTACAGTAAAGATTTTGTCAAAATAAGGGGAACGTTATGGCTTGGGGCTTTTTGAGTGCAGCGCATATTATTTCACTCGTTGTTGGAGTTCTGATAGTTTTGGGCTTGTATTTTATATTGCGTGGCAGAAGCGATAGGACAAAAACAACCGTACTTGCGCTCCTCTCCCTTTCGGGTATTAGTGCTATTGTTTTCAATCTTGTCAGTTGGGGCTCGCCGCTTGAGTATCTGCCGCTGCATCTTTGTTCGCTCAACGCAATCGTCCTGCCGATTGCCGTTGTTACAAGAAACAAGACGCTCAATAACCTGCTGCTTCTTTGGTCGCTCGGAGCATTGTTCGCACTTTTCTTGAATGTTTCGGTTGCCGAGGCGAAAATTTTCAGTCCGGTATTTTGCTTTTACTATTTCCCGCATGTTCTGGAGTTTGGTATTCCGATACTCATGTTCGTATTTAAGCTGGCGAAAAAAGATGTGAGGTGCATCTTTTCAACTGTTGGAATTACCATGGGTTCGTATACGGTGATACATTTCATAAATCTTGCTATAAACGACTACACAGTAGAGCACAACATCCTCGACTGGGCGTCAAACGTCGTGCGCGTGAACTATATGTATTCGCTGAGACCGGAGAATCCGCTGCTTGAGCTGTTCTACAGTATAATTCCGTATCCGTATTGGTACATGTATGTTTCGTTTGTATTTGTCGCCGTTTATCTTGGGCTTGTGTACCTTGGGGATATAGTGAAGCTCATTCGTCAAAAGGCGATGTGAATTAGTCAAAAATAAAAGCCACTCGCTTGCGAGTGGCTTAATTTTCTGATAAGTATAATTTTATACCATGGGCTCGGCTTGGGGAGCGGGTGCTTCCTGAACGATCGGCGCCGCAGGCTTAAGGGTGTGATATGCATTGATGTAGGTGGTAAGCATGTAGGGGATTACCCAAATATATGCAATACCAAGAGTAATGTAGCCTAACAAGATCCAACCGATAAAGGATAAACCGAGAACAAACAACTCACCCTTGTGACCGTTGGTCATAGCCTTAGATTCGTTGATACATTCCAGTGCGCCTTTGCCCGGGTTTTCCGCTAAAATATACATGGACATTGAATAGGAAATGCCCTTGATGATGCCGGGAATATAGAACAAAAGGGACCAGAGGAAAGTGAACAAGCCAACGAGGAGGGTTACCTTAAACGCGGACCAAAAATCGTCAAAGCCGCAGAAAGCATCGCCAGCCTTGGGCTTTGTACCGGCGGCAACCATGAGATATACGCGAACTAAACTAAGTGAGAATGCTGGAGCGATGATTACTGTTGCAATGGCAGACCCAATTCCAAACGGGATGAATGCAAGTACCGTTGCGGCAACGCCGGAAATTAAACCTATAATCAAGGTGATTAAAAACAAAATTCCGATCTTGCCTTTGATTTGTGTTTTTGCGTTGGCTTTTAAAGCTGCTCTGTTCATAGTGATTCTCCTGAAAGTTTATTTGGGATTTACCCTATTACCATGATAGCATAATTTTGGCGGAAAGTCAAGATAAATTTCGGCTTTTGTCACATTTTATTAATTCGTGTTTCATATTTCATGTTTTTCGACTTTGCAATTGATAAAAACTGCTTTGTTTGATATGATTATATTCAAACGGAGGTGTTTTTATGGATTGTATTGAGGATATAATGTACGGCGAACATCCGGCAAGTTTTCTGGATGTATATCTGCCTGAGGGTGAGTTTGAGGGCGTGTTCCTTTATTTTCGCGGCGGCACTTTACTTTGTCGGCTTGGAGGAAAAATATCCGCCCCGAAATATTTTTTATCTTTTTCAAAATACCTCTTGACAAACGCCGCGCGGTGTGGTATAATGGTATCCGTCAATAAGACATGCGGATTTAGCTCATTTGGTAGAGCGCGACCTTGCCAAGGTCGAGGTGGCGGGTTCGAGCCCCGTAATCCGCTCCAGCGGAAGCTTAGCTCAGCTGGGAGAGCATCTGCCTTACAAGCAGAGGGTCACAGGTTCGAGCCCTGTAGCTTCCACCATATAAAGGTGCACCGAGTGTGCGCCTTTTTTGTTTCTCCACACCTTGACAAAGGAATGCGGTCATGATA
>JAZTXD010000189.1:0-1090 GCA_045636265.1 Candidatus Flemingiibacterium sp. | reverse complement strand
GAGATCGTAAAATGAAAAAAGTAAAAATTCTGTTTCAGGGCGACAGCATCACGGATGCCGGCCGCGATAAGAGAAATTATCACCAGATGGGTAACGGTTACCCCAAGTTTGCGTCGGCACTCATAGCCGAGGCGCATCCCGACGTTGAGTTTGAGTTTATCAACCTCGGCATCAGCGGAAACCGTACAGACCAGCTGTTTGACCGCCTGTATCCCGACGCGATCGCACTTGAACCCGATATTATTTCAATTCTTATCGGTGTAAACGACGTGTGGCATCGTCACAGTGCCCGTATCATGACCACCGATGCGCAGATCGAGCTGAATTACCGCACGATCCTGACCAAGCTTCGTGAGATGACGAGCGCAAAGATCATTATGATTGCGCCCTATTTGCTTGACTGTGAGGGCAAGGATGCGATAAAGGCAGATCTTGCGAAGGTTATGCCCACAATACGCGCGCTGGCAGACGAGTTTGCCGACGTGTATGTTCCGCTTGACGAGCATTTTGCCCAGGCGCTGAAAACTCAGCCCGAGCCCAAATACTATTCTGCGGACGGCGTTCACCCCAATCAGAACGGCGCGGAATTTATAGGCCGCCTGTATGCAGAGGCAATCGAGCCGCTGCTCAAATAAGTTAATATTTTTTATAAGGAGATTCATAAAAATGAACGATTCCCTCATTTACTCTGCAGAAGTGCAGAATATGTGTGTCGTTGCAAAAGGTCCTCACCACGGTCCCGCTCCCATTCCGGAAGAGGGCAAGTGGATCCAGGCAAAGCAGATCAGCGACATTTCCGCATACACCCACGGTGTGGGCTGGTGTGCACCCCAGCAGGGCGCTTGCAAGCTGTCCCTCAACGTAAAAGACGGTATCATCGAGGAAGCTCTCGTTGAGACCATCGGTTGCTCCGGTATGACTCACTCCGCAGCTATGGCTGCTGAAATTCTTCCCGGCAAAACTCTGCTTGAGGCTCTCAACACTGACCTCGTTTGCGACGCTATCAACACCGCTATGCGCGAGCTGTTCCTGCAGATCGTTTACGGCCGTTCTCAGTCCGCATTCTCCGAAGGCGGTCTGGTTATCGGCG
>JAZTXD010000188.1:0-20631 GCA_045636265.1 Candidatus Flemingiibacterium sp. | reverse complement strand
CTGCGGTGCGTGTCCTTTTTATAACAAAAATTTTACTAAAGTAGAAATAATTATGTAATTTTTTTAAAAATGTAAAATAACCTATTGCAATTTAGAAAAAGATATGTTATAATGATGGTGCGAAAACGTAGCCCCCTCTTTCGTAATTTGTAAATTACGTTCAACAGAGGTAAAAAGTTTTGAGCATTAAAATGAATCAGAGCATCAAGGAAACCCAGCGCATCGACAAAAAGCGTGAGAAGATCATGCATGTTATGGAATATATCCAAAACAACCTTGATCAGCGGCTCACGGTGGATGAGCTTGCCGAAATCCCGCTCATCAAGGAAGCAAACTTTGAGGGAGGCTTCTACCACAAGGTTCGTGTATTCCTCGACGCAGTTAAAAACGGTGATCCTTCTCCCGTTCCCTCCAGCGAGATCATCTACAATCAGGCTATCATCGACGGTATCGTTAAGTCCAACAAGCTCGGACGCGAGATCGTTGTTGAGATTCCCGAAATATAATAAAAAGGAGTGTATAACAACATGAAAGACTTTAAGCTTGGACTTCAGCTTTATTCCGTTCGCAACAAGATGGAACAGGACGTTGAGGCAACCCTTAAGGCTGTTGCCGAAATGGGTTATGAGCTTGTTGAACCGGCCGGATACTTTGGAAAGACTGCCGAGGAATTCAAGGCTTTGCTTGACAAATATTCGCTCACAGCCGTATCCGTACACCAGCGCCACAATGTATTTGTTGAGGAACCGCAGAAAAACGTTGACTTTTTAAAGGCTCTCGGCGTTAAGTACTGCGCTATTCCGTGGATGGATCCCTCAAAGCATAAGGGATGCGCAGATTTCGATGCGGCTGTGGATGAAATCCGTACCGTATCAAAGCTTCTCGCAGATGCCGGAATTCAGCTTCTTTATCACAACCACGAGTTTGAATTCGGCAAATATGAGGATAAATATCTTCTCGACTGGCTTTATGAAACCGTCGGCATCGACAATTTAAAGCCGGAGCTTGACACTTGCTGGGCAAAATATGCCAACACAGACGTTACCGCATACATGAAAAAGTACAGCGGTCAGCTCGACTGTCTGCACCTCAAGGATTTTGAAGCCGAAGAGCTTGGCGCAGGCCCCGTATATGCTCTCATCGACAGCACCGGAAACGCTCTGTCCCCTGAGAATAGGGCAAACCGCAAGTTCCGCTTCCGCCCTCTCGGACAGGGCATGCAGGACTTCGATTCCATCATCGCGGCGGCTAAAGAATGCGGCACCAAGTATCTCATCGTTGAGCAGGATGAATCCTACGACGAGGATTCCCTCGACTGCGCAAGAACCAGCATCGAGTTCCTTAAATCGAAGGGACTTTAATATCAAACAAATTAAGGACACGCACTGCGGTGCGTGTCCTTTTTATAACAAAAATTTTACTTAAGTAGAAATAATTATGTAATTTTTTTAAAAATGTAAAATAACCTATTGCAATTTAGAAAAAGATATGTTATAATAATGGTACGAAAATACAGTCCCCCCCTTCGTAATTTGTAAATTACGCTCAACAGAGGTGAAAAGTTTTGAGTAGTTCCACATTTATACAACTGAACAATCCCGTTTCAACAAACCATCTTATCTTCCCATGCGGTCCGCACAACATGAGCCGCACGTTTATTTACAAGAATTATTCCATAAGCATGCACGAGCATGAATATTATGAAATAAATGTTGTTCTCGGCGGAAGCGGAACACACTACATAGAAAAATCCGCGGTTTCGGTAAAAAAGGGTGATGTTTTCGTTATCACCCCCGGTGTAATACACGGATATCTTTCCGACGGTGACCTTGACGTGTATCACCTCACCTTGAAGCCGGATTTCATAAAGCGTTACCGCACAGAGCTTGAAAACACTCCGGGCTTCCAGATGCTGTTTGAAATCGAGCCGCAGCTTCGAAGAGCCACAGGCGACAGATATTTCATGCGCCTTGACTACGACATGCTCAACACCATAAGGAAAGATGCCGACACCATGAAAATGGCGTATGATAACGGACTTTTTGAATACAACAACGTGCTTGCGCTGAAGGCTGTCTGCGATTTGAGCATTAAAATGAATCAGAGCATCAAGGAAACCCAGCGCATCGACAAAAAGCGTGAGGAGATCATGCATGTTATGGAGTACATACAAAACAACCTTGATCAGCGGCTCACGGTGGATGAGCTTGCCGAAATTGCGCTCATGTCAAAGTCCACGTTCAACCGCCACTTCAAGGCTATGCTTCACACCACTCCCACAGAGTACGTTATCGGCTGCCGCATACAGAAAGCGCGCGTGCTGATCGAAGAGGACAAGCTCAGCAGAACAGAAATTGCGAAACTGTGCGGTTTCTACGATCTGTCACACATGGACAAATACTTAAAAGCTGCAAAATAATATAAACGGCGTTGTGATTTTAGTCACAACGCCGTTTTTGTTATTACACGCCAATGTTAAGCTCGCGCTCCTTCTGCTTTATCAGCGGAAGCACAAGACGCAGGAATGTGAATTTGAACTCAAACACGTCGAAATACTGTCTGGTTTCCCACTCGTTGCGGTTTATAAACTCCTCAATCGGCGGCCATGTGGACATGGGATCAACACCGTTTGAAATATCAATAAATGCAGTGATCATCATAACGGAAAGCGCAGTGTGGAATTTAAGATACTTCCACGATGTAGCCTCGCAAAGATCAGAGCTGTCAAGGTGTTCCTCGATAACAGCGCTGAATGCTCTCGCCGCCTCAAGTCCCTTTTCGTACATGGGAATATTTTCGAAAGCGAACGGCTTTTCAAGGCGAGTAACCTCGGGCAAGCTATATGTCGAGAGTGCCTGCAGATAGTTGCGCACAGCGGCATAGTCTTCGCCGTACTCGGCGCGCATTACATAGTCAAGCACCTGATCAAAGTCACAGTCGCGGTTCCACAGCGTGCTTGCCATAATGTTCATGCCGAGCGATGTCGGGCAGAATACGCGCTGTCCCTGACAGCTGATAAGTCCGGTGAGGTTAAGCTCTTTGTAGTTTCTGATATCCTTGTGGATAACTCTTGAGCGGTCGATGCCGCCGAGATCCTTATAGCAGTCCCACATGTAGTAGTAGTCGAAAACGAGCATATCGCCGTGGTAGACCTTGCGCCACTCGCGAACATATGCCAGCAGTCCTTCAACGCTTTCCGGGAACTTAAGCTTGTTGAGTACAAACGGTCCTATTTCGCAGTCGGTTTTGGTAGTGAATGCGTCGCTGTATGTGCGGCTTATCGGAGCAAATTGGAATGAGAATCTGTCCTCGTTGTTGAGCTTATATTTCACCGGCGGCCAGAGCTGGTCGGTGTACATGCTTCCGAGAATTCTTGTGGGTATTCCCTCCTCTGTCAGGCGGCGGTCAATTTCGTTTAAAATCATGACCGTGAAATCTGCGGGGAGCGTGTCGCGGCAAAGCTCACATTCGCAGTAGCTGTTTTTTCCGTCGGCAACCGTGAAGCTGATGCAGTCAACGTGAGGATTTTTCTTGCAGTATTCAACAACCGCGTTTACAATTATCTCGCGCACCTCGGGATTACCGTAGCATAGCTGAATTATCATCGGCACATAGGCATATCTGCCGGTAGTTTCAATTTTACGCTCTCCGTTAACAAGTGCAACGTACTTGTAATACTCCTCGGGAATGGAGTCGGGGTCAACGGGATCCCATCCGTAGGACGTGGTGCCGAACGGCTCACATGTCCAGCCGTGTCCGACTTTTGTGCACACAAGGCTGCGCTTTACGATTTCGCGCTCATACATTTTAACCATGCCGTCAACATCCTCGGGTGTGAGCGCATCCCCCTTGAGATAAGGGTTGGTGTACTCATATCCTTTGTGGAGATACCAGCGCTGGAAGAATATCATCGGCGTGAAAAACTGAGTGTAAAACCCGTTCATTCCAACCTTGGGGAGCCAGTCGATCATGTCGCGTACAGATTCATAGGTAACGCTTCCCTCGATGCAGACCGTTCTGTGACGGCAGGACGGGGTTTCGTTTATGTACATATCGCGGACTTCGAGCTTCTTCGGGTGCTTTTCGCCCTCCTTACCGGGACGGATGAAGGTGTAGCCAAGCTCACGAAGATAGCGGTAAACACCGATGAGCACGCTTCTTGCGTTCACTCCGGTGATAACGCCGCCATGTCCCTTGATGTCTATAAGGATAGCATCGTCGAACAGTGTGTCCTTAACCTCGGGCAGCTCCGGGCGAAGTCCGATACCGAGAAGTATGGTGTCGTCTGCTGCCATGCCTCCCTCGCACACGATTATCGGGATATTCGTGCTCATTTCAAGGTAACGCTTTAGTTCCTCGCCGGCGAAGCAGAGCGTGTTCTTCTGCTTTTCGTTTGCGCCGTCGGTGATAATTTTAATTTTCCAGATCATATAAGCCTCCCATATGCTTTTCTGTCTTCATTATAGCATATCATACTGCCTCATGCAATAGCGTATATAGACACGATTTTAAATTAATGTCTAAAATATTGATATCAAGTGTTGACTTACAGTGCGCCAAATGGTAAAATATAAACAAGAAAATTATAGCCTCGGGGGTATACACCATGTCATCGCCAAGCGATTTGTATTCACTCAAATTCACAATCCGTGTCGGATACTTAAACATAGAAGCGTTTATAAACGAGGGGGACACTACTCACAAGAGTACAGAAATCACCCTTCCGCACAATCACCACAACTATGAGATGAGATATGTTGAGAGCGGTGTCTGCGAGCGTGTAGTAGAGGATGATATATTTATTTCCCGTGCCGGCGACTGTCTGATCATTCCGCCGATGCATTATCATTACACAAGCGAACGTGAGGATGCCATCTGTCAGGAATACGGCATGCGCTTTTATATAAAGCCACACGCAAACCCTAAAGCAAACGAAGAGCTTTCATATAAAAAGGCGACAGCGCTCTTTTCAAAGCCTATTTTGCTTCATGACAAGGTCGGGCGCATCCCGTCATATTTAAAGCTTATACGGGATGAAGTCCATTCAAAGCGCATCGGCTACATAAACGCGGTGCAAAGCTATGCCGAGCTTATATTTACGGAAATATTCCGTATGGCAGAGGATGATATGTCCGCACTGTTTGCGCCGGATGAGCTGTTCTTGCACGGCAGAGATTATATGAAGCTTGACAATTTTTTTGCACAGAACGCCTCAAATCCCGACGCAACCGTCGCCGACTGCGCCAAGGCAATACAGCTTTCTACACGCCATACTGACCGCACCATACATAAGCTTTACGGCATGTCATTTTACGAAAAGCTAAAAGAAGTGCGGCTCAAAAGAGCCGCACACCTGTTAAAATATTCAGATAAGCCGATTGGTGAAATAAGCTCCGAATGCGGATTCGGGTCATATTCCGCCTTTCACGCTTGCTTCAAGCGAGAATACAGTATGTCGCCAACCGAGTTTCGAAACAGCACCGGGCTCACGCCTTAAACGCCGGGAATACACACAATTTCACGGCATCGCCGATCTCGTAGTAAGGAACAAACTTCATCTTGCCTTCAAGCTTGATTACAATGGAATCCTTTACCTTTCTTACCTTAAGCTCCATAGGATCAACATTAAGTGTGGGAACATCCTCTTCGCTTCCTACAAGTGCCATGAGATACGGTCCATAGAGCAGTGCGTATCTGGGAGCATTGCTCTCAAGCTGCTCTGCACCTGTGTAACGGGAAATTCTGTATTCGGGCCTAAATGTAACAACTACAGTATCGCCGTCCTTCCACTCGCGCTCAATAGACTCGTAGTCGCCGCAAAGCGCGTTTGAAACGAACTTTCCGTTAACGTAAAGCTTAGCATCCTTTGCCCACTCGGGAATACGAACCTTGATAGTCTTCTTTGCGGCAGGTGCCTTTGTAACGGTAACTGTAAACTTACCCTTTCCGATAATGTCGGCTTCTGTTGTAAGTGATATATTGCCAAGCTTAAACTCGCCGCCGATGAACTGGTTTACCCAAATGGTCTTGCTGTTATACGAGCAAACATATTTGGGAAGATCGGAATAAAGGTGTGTGGTCATAATCTCACAGCATGTTCCGTGAGATGCGCCCTTTTCCTTTTCGCCCTGCATACGGCTGTGATATCTCACGCCATTTTCGGTGAGTACGTTAGGAGCGATATTAAAGAGCACCTCTTCGATTTCTGCGGCATACCTCGCATCGTCCGGGAAGAGCTGGGCGAGCTGTTCGTTAACCCATGTCCAGAAAACGCTTCCGCAGGTTTCACCGGTGTGACCGGTTGCAAGATAGTATGAGCCTGCCGGGTACGGTCCCTCGGACTCACATATAGCGGTAGCGCCGCCCACATGCTTGTTGTATCTCTTGTAAACCTCCCAACCGCCAAGCAACGCTTCGAGGTAGTGTGCCTCGCCGGTAAGACGGTACTCGTAAACAAGCGAGAGAAGCACCAAAAGCGCATAGCAGTGAGGTCTGTCACCGGGGTAGTTACTGAAGATAACGGGATTTCTGTTTATAAGCTCCTCTTCAACGTGCGCTTGGTCAAGGCACTTCTGGTTGAGGAGAATGTCCTCGGATATACCAACCGGACTCTCTGCAAGGATAAGACTTCCCATGAATGCGTTCGTCGCGTTGTGACCGAGGAGAAGATCCTTGCCGTACTTGCCCCCCTCAAGCCAATCGTACATCTTGCGTGCAAGGCCGAGGGCCTTGGTATTGCCTGCCTTAGCCGCTTCAACAAGTCCCCATGTCCAGTATGTGCGGTCATAGTTCTTGCGCTCGCTGTCCATGATGATCTTCTTTTCATTTTCTATGTTCGGGATGTGATTTGCTTCGTAGCTATCTGCCTCTGTGTAATAGTTGTAATATCCGTCCTCGCGCATTTGGGCTTCGATCTTGTCAACAAGCTCGTCGATTATCGCACGGAGCTTCTTATCCTTCGTCCAAAGGTAAGCCTTTGCCGCACCGGCAAGAATTCGTCCGTCATTTGCCGCAGGAAGCCAGTCAACCCAACCGGGTGTAACCTTGTCCGGCTCTCTTCCGGCATTGCACAAAATATAGTACGGCTGTGTGAAGCATCCCTTTATTCGGGCAATATTCTTATTAAGGCACTCACCGAAAAGTCCGTCGAGTTTCGCATTTGCACAAGGCATTGTTGCCTTGTAGGGAATGCGCCTAAACGTTGCGGGGTCACTTCCCTCGCGACCCTTTGCGATCTCGTCATACTCCGCCTGCATATTGCCACGCAGATATGTATTTGTATCAAGAAGCTCGTCCACCCGGACCGAAATAAGTTCCACGTCCTTCATAGCCGTGATATACAGAGTGTGAACTCCCTCTTTTGCGCTGAAAGCTTTCTTCGCGAAATCCGCCCCGCCGTCAAGAGAACACATGATCTCACCCTTTGCCTCAACCGTAACGTCGGTTCCGCGGAACATTATAAACGCTTTGCAGTAATCGTTTTTGCTGACTTTGGATTTACCCAAATCCGCCCAGTTTCCGATATACATTATCTTTTTGCTGTTAGCATAAACTGTTGCCATGATAATACCAGCCTTTCTTTTCTGAAGTAAATTTCTTCAAACTGTATTTTACCATATTATGTTGCCTATTAATAGTATAAACGCCTCACAAAGCGTAAAAACACGCCACTTTTTTATATTTTTTGCTATATATTTTTCTTTGTATATAAGAGTGTTGGTTCACGTCCCGAGAAAATCTCATTTGCGTTATTTATAAAGTCCGCGCCCTCAAGCTCTCGCTCGCGTACAAGCGTATCGGGGCAGGCAAAAGCCACCTCATAAAGCCATATTCCCTGATAATTAACCTCACACAAAGCTTTGTATATCTCGCCCCAATCGTTATTTCCCTCTCCCGGGAGCCAGTGACGTTCATTCACGAAATCGCAGTCAGAAATATGCGTGGTTACTATCCTGTCCCCGAAGCGGCGTATGAAATCCGGCACATATTCAGTTAGCAGATGATTTGTGTCAAGGCATATGCGAAGCGCGGGGTGAGCGCTTATAAGCTCTTCCATTTCGGCTATCGTGTGTCCAAGGCAGGTACGCGGTAAGTTTTCCACTGCTATAGTCGCACCAAGTGTTGCGGCAAAATCTACAAGCTCGGCAAGGCTTTGCTTCGAGCGTGCCATACGTTTAGCTCTCTCCCGACTTTCGGTTTCAACCGGCTCCGAGCTTGGATGAACAACATATCTAAAAACGCCGATATCGGTACCTTTTTTTATAAGCTCGCTAAAAAATTCCACAGTGGACTTTGCAAGCACCTCTCCCGACATATCAATTTCATTCATGGGCGAATACGGAAGATGTATGCTCCATATCTTCACGCCATTCTGCTCGGCAATCTGTGCAGTTCTGCGAAAATCCAGTGCGCTGTACTGGGACTTGCTCAGCGCCAGCTCCATATATTCAATTTTTCCCTCTCCGTACCTTTTAAAAAGCGCATCCGAGAAGTGTTTTCCTCTTGTTGAAAGTCCTATTTTATACATAAAGTCCCCCAATTTTACAGCTTAATACTTAAATTATACCACAGCAAAAAAAGCATGTCAATACAAAAACGGCGGCACCGTAATGATGCCGCCGCACTTTTTGTACAGCAATAAATTATGCCATGTTGTACTTCTTGAGCATAGCGCGCTCGAAGTCGATGAGGTACTTAGCCTCTGCGTCAATAGCAGCCTCAGAGGGATTCTCGATAAGGTCGCGATAAACGTGGATGTCGCGTCCAACCTCGCCGCCCTGCATGATAAACGGCTCGGAAACGATGCGTCCCTTGTAGTTAATATCAGCGAGTGCACCGAATACTTCGTCCCAGTTGATGTGTCCTCTGCCGGGAGCACGGCGGTTGTTATCGCCGGTGTGGAAGCTTGTAAGACGGTTGCCAACAAGGCGGATAGCGTCACCGATGCTGTCCTCCTCGATGTTCATGTGGTAGGTGTCAAGAAGAACTCCGATGTTCTTGCTGTCGATTTCAGCAACATATGCAAGAGCTTCTTTAGCTGTGTTGATAAGGCAGGTTTCAAAACGGTTTACAGCCTCAACGCAGTATGTAACGCCGCATTCTTCAGCAACCTTGATGATCTCACGCATGCTCTTAACGCTCTGATCCCAATAGGGCTTCTTGGAGTCGCCCATATTGTCCGGAACGCCCCAGCCTGCATAGCTTACGCCGGAGAGGAGTGTGCCGCCGCCAACTTCCATCTTGCGGATGATATTCTGGAGATACTTAACACCGCCGGTACGGATACCCTCATCGAGAGAGGAAACGTCGTAGTTACGGCCAAGACCGAGGCTGTATGTAAGCTCGATTCCAACAGCGTCAGCTTCCTTCTTAAGCTCACGGATGTGGTCGTCGGTCATTTCGAGAAGGGGCTGTGCCTGGAATTCGAGAACGTCGAAACCGAGAGCTGCGGCCTTCTTTATATACTTCTTGTGATCAGCCGCCCAGTTCTTCTCCCAGAAGTTCATGAAAATACCTAACTTGTTCATTGTAGTGCCTCCTTAAATTATATTTAAATTAAAGCTTGATTTCGGTGTAGCCGAGATACTTTGTAAGTGCCTCACGCATAGCCTTGGTGTGGTCACCTGCAGCGATGATAGCGTGATGACGGAAGCCCTCCTCGCTCATGTGGATGAGCTTCTTCTGGAGACCCTCGATCTTTGCAACGCCGTATGTACCAAAGAAGCCTGCATCAACCGGATCCTCGGTGATTTCAGCAGTTTCAAGGAAGTAGCGAACCTCACCGTTTTCGGTTCTCATGCCGCAGATTGTAATAAGACCGGGCTTGATCTTACCTGCGTTAAGACCCCAAGAGCAGTTGTCGCCCTGAGTCTTGGTGAACATCTTGTGCTCTTCCATGTGACCGGGAGCCTTGAGCATGTCAGTCGGAACGGGACCGCAGTGGAACAGAATGCACTTGTCAGCCTCATTGCCGTAGTTGTTGTTGATATCAAGGCATCCGACAGATGCGTCTGCGGCGATTGCCATAGCGAGCATCGCGGGAGCGTTGGTAACGTCGGTTTCGCAAACGATAGGCATCTTGCGGCTGTTGAAAATACCCATTACAGAGCAAGGAGTGATCTTGTACTGATACTGAAGCTCGCTCCAGCAGCGGATAGCCATAACGTCAAGCTTCATTTCATCTCTGAGCTCTTCAAGAGCAACAGCGAGCTTGCACTGATTCTTGATTGCATACTCGGGAGTGTCGCAGGTGTTAACAACAGCCTTTATTTCCTTCTCCCAGCCTGCAAGACGTGCATCGTCATCCGCAATGGAGTCGATCTTTGCAAACACCTGGGTAAGGTCGAGAGTTTCAACGTCTGCGCCTCTGAGCTCAAGTGCGCCCTCGTCAAAGCGAACGCTCTTGAACGCGGTGGTTCTCGCGCCGAGAACACCGATACGCATATGACGCATTCTCTTAACAGTGCGGCAGATAGCGATGAATTCGTTCATGTCCTTGTTGAATTCATCAGACAGAGGATGAACTGTGAAGCTGTCGCCGGAGATGAACTTAACATTCATCTGCTTGAGAACTGCGCAAAGACCGAGCTTGCCACAGAAAGCATCTCTTCTGTTTGCGAAGTCGAGCTTGCCGAGCTCATCGGGATATGCCTGAATGAGGATCGGAACGTTTACGTCCTTGATAGCTTCCTTAATACCGTTTTCATCACCGAAGTTGGGCAGGCAGATGATAAGTCCGTCATACTCGCCGTGGTGCTCGTCAAGGAAGTTTGCGAAAACCTCACCCTCAGCTCTGGTTTCAACAGCGCCATAACGGGTAAGAGATACGTCGGGGTATATAGCCTCTGCCCCTACCTTTTTAATAGCCTGTACCATTTCCGCTCTTGCAGAGTCGATTACAGAGCTCGGAAAAAATCCGCGATTTGCGACCAATAATGCAATTTTCACTTTGATATCCTCCTTAAAACCGTATGGTAATCATACAATAATACACAACTCAATTATATCATAGCATGCTTATTTTGTCAATGTAAAACATAAAATAAATTTGTAAACAGAAATACAATTACAAACGTCAAAGCAACGAACACACGACAAAAACACTTGCGGCGAAGCACCGCAAGTGTCCTTTATTTTATCTGCTGATGCTGATGCCCACAACGCCAAGAATAATCTCGTTTGCAACGGCTTCAATCTTCACACCGACAAGCTTTTTGTTCTTGTCAACGGTTATCTTTTGAACGGTTGCGTGGTTGTAGTTATTGAAGTAGAAAATCTCGTTTTGTGTCTGAAGCGCGGGGGTGAGCCAGTCATCAAGGTTGAAGGGGTACACAAGCTTTGTTGACTCCTCTGTGCCGTCCGCATACAAAACTGTTATTCTCGCATTCTCAACTCTTGTCTGCATCACGTTTGTGGAGGAAACGAAGAGTACCGCAATTTCCTGCGCGTTTCCATCGAGCGGCACCGTAATATCCGTGGGAAGATTATCCCAGATGCCCACACATGCGAGGTTCTCGTTCTCTGCAGGGGTAATGAACGGAATTCCCGATGGCGTGCGGATAATGCCGCCTGCATTTCTGAGTGCCAAGTCGTCAATCACAACCTTATTGTGACCGCCGTGGTTCCAGTTCCATGCGTGGCGTGCGTCAAGCTTAACGCCGAGCGAGAAGCCCGTAGGTCTGGGACCAACATACACCTGATCATGCATGTTCATCATGTTGCAGTTGAAGAACGCCGAGATGTCAACCGGCTCAAACGGCTTTTCGGGAAGGATTTCCTTCTTGACTTCTCTGCACTGAATCTCGTAATCCGCTGCAAGCCATGCCACGTATTCGCCGCACTTTGCGCGAACGAACAGCGTATGGTGACCGGGGATATTGCCGGCTTTGGCGTAAATTTTACCGTTTACAACCTGGGCATCCGAGAGAACCTCGGAAATGTCAAGCACATCAACAATATCCGCGCCCGAAAGCTCAAACACAGTTTCATTTCCGGCAAGAACAGTGTCTGCAAAGCGAAGCGTACCAACTGCGCCGTCACCGTGAAGTACGCGAATTTGGAATCTGCCGGTCTTATCTGTTTCAAGTACAATAAAGCTATTATTAAGTCCGGGGATGATCTCGTAGTCCGCACTCTCGCCGTCAATGAGAATAGCGTCAACCGCACATGAGCGCATGGGGATTCTTATGCGCTTTTTCTCCGTTTTGTCGCAGACAATGTCGAATATCTCCTGATTTCCCTTTCGGGTGTAATACAGTGCGATATCCTTGAGCGAAAGACTTGCGTTCTCCCAATCCTCGGGGAAACCGGGCGCGATGATGACCGTGTCATCCATTTTGTTAATGCGGATTCCGAAAAGTCCTTCCGTAACAAGACGCAGATATGTACTCATAACGTCGGTGAAGTCCTGGTCGCCAAGGTCGCACGTGCCCTTCGTGGACTGAATGTGCGCCGCCATACCGGGATTCCTTCCGGAGAAGTAGCAGTCGGCGATACCGTCGAGGATTTCTTTGCCTTTTTCTTTGAGTCCGAGCTTATAGTACATAAGCGCGAGGTGAGCGTTTTCCGCCGGGAAAAGTCCGCAGTTGGAATACTGCTTTGGCAGCCAGTTCGACGAATAGGACAGACGTCCGCCGCTCGGAGTTGTAACGCTCTTTATGTGATTTTCCGCATATCGGAGAGTTGTGTATGCCTTGAAGTCATCGACAATATCGCAGTCGATTGCGAGATATATCGTCGAAAGCTCGGGAGCGGGATGTATGAGGCAGTTGCCGACAGTATCAAGCGACTCCGCGATAACGCCCTCATTTGCAAGCCACAGCTTTTCGTTTACAGCGCGCTTTATCTTATCCGCGCGAGCGAGGAACTTCTCATAGGGTTTGCCAAGCTTCTTTGCGATCTTCGCCATAACAACGTTAGCTCGGTAATTGTACGCGCTCGACTGCGCGCATCCTGCGCCGTTGTAGGAATGTCCGTCGGAAATCCAGGTGTTGAGATAATTCTGGTAAAGACCGTCATTGTCGGGATCGAAAACTCTCTCCTCCCAATCAAGCATAAGGCAGAAATCGTCGAAATACTTCTCCGCCAAATCAAGATCGCCCGTCCACTCAATGTAGTAGAGCATCATGTCAAATGCACATTCCTGCATAGTGTACACTTCGGTGTACTTCGGGTCAAGGAAGCTCTCAAGCTTACCGGGGCTGTTTTCGAGGACGCTGTACGGTGTTGACCATCGCTTTTCGGGGTCCGTTGTCGTCTTTCTGTCCCAGATACGCTCTTCACTGAGGGGTCCTTTTGTGAGTCGGGTTGACAAGTGAGTTTCTATAGTCTTTTTAACTCTGTCATGCCAACCGAGCGCGGTGGGCGCGTACCAGTTTCTCCAACCGAGGAAGGGCGCATGATATGCGAACGCGCCATGGTGGAAGGAGTTCTCGTGCCATGCCGCATCGAGCGCGATCACGGTGGGCGCAATGGTCAGATCAAACGGAGCATCGGGGGTATTCATCGCGATGCATGCATGCTTTGCGAGTATCTGCGACTTAATATATTTGATAGGGTTGTCCATTGACAGCCACTTGTCAAGTGTAGCCTCGTCGGTGTTGCGTGTGACGATGATAAATCCGTCGAGCACCTTGCCGGGCTCAATAACCGCAGACATTTTAACAACGCCATCCCCCTCGCCCTCGGGTTCACTGCCGAGGAATGTGCTTGCGAACGGCTCTGCGAGTGCCTTTGCGGAACCGAGCGCGAAGTTTGCGGGGAAGCTTGCGGCAATGCGCATTGTGGTGCCCTCGGGATGAGTGATAGACGCGCGTCCCGCGCCGATTTCGACAGTATTATCCTTGCAGTCGTCCGCGCTGAAATTGCGGCGCGGCTCGTCCTTATACTCAAATCGGGCAAGCGGTCCGGTCACACCGCCAAAGCCTGCGGTGAATATAACTCGCTGGTCGGTGGCAATTTTATAGCGCACCAAAAAGCCGTCATCCGGCAGCAGAGGATAAGCCTCGATATTAACCTTAACATCCGGGAACCACGAGGATATCTGTGTCAGCTCATACTCCATCCAGCCGTTCTTAAATTCAGCTTCAACATCCTCGGATTTGTGGAACCAACGCGATGTGAGGTCAATATCCTCGGAATAGTAGAAGCGCTGACGCTGTCCGGGAGTGAGCGCAAGTCCGCTATATAGCACTCCGCACTTTTCATACAAGCCGTACATCACCTTATCGTAATCGGTGAGAGCACCCATGAAAAGAGGGGTATCGCCCGCAAAGGTGAAATATCTTTCGATTTTGTTATCATTCTGATGCGAACCGTAGAGAACACGGTTAAAAAACTCGGAGCTTGCCGAGATCGAGTAACCTTCCTTGGTCGGTGAATAATGCATATTCGATTTCATTGGATTTCTCCTTTTTTACATGATATATCATGGTTTATTGTATCATTTTTACAAACGCTTGTCAATAGCGTTGTACAAATAAAAGCCGCCCGTATGGACGGCTTTCCCCTCTGTTAAACTCTTGTAAGCCACGCCTTTGCCCACTCAAGCAGAGTTTCCGACATTTTATCAAAATCAACGTCACCGCCGTTTTTGAGAGCGAGAAAGGTGTTTACAATAGTTTTTTCGTCCGCAGAAACAGCTTGGAGCAAATCTTTTTGCCCACTGATATATTTCCCTGTCTGCTTGTAGGCGATAGCCTGCACCGTGAAGGATGCTGATTTATAAAGGCCTTTCAGAATTTCCTCGCTCTTTTCGTACAGCATATTGTGAACGCAGCCGTGGAAAATATTGCACACTCCGATTTTTATAGCTCTGTCAACAGCCGCCACGTCAAGAAGCGGCAACAGTTCATCAAGGCTCCCCTTTATCGGCTTTGTATCGTGGTAAAACTGAAAAAGGTCTGACGGCTCCCAGTTAAGAAGCTCGTTTTTACCCGAAAGAAATCCGCAGATAAGCTCTCTGTGTTCAAGCTTATCAAGCATATCGCTGTAGGCGCGAACATCCGAAGCGGACAGCTCGTCAAGTATCACAACAAGGTCAATATCGCTTTTTTCCGTCGCCTCACCGCGACTGTAGCTTCCCTGCAAACCGACAAACCACACGCGCTCTGCGAAAGTAGCGTGAAGCGCCTGCAAAAATTTATCAAGCCAAGCTGAAATTTCTATCATATTACCACCGCCCCTCATTGGATTTATTATACCACATCCGGCACAGAGTGTCAAGCGGCGTATCCCATTCCGCAGCCGCCCACAAGTCATCGGGGCGGCATTTTCTTTTTGTCATCCGTAGCAGGGTTGTCAATAAGCTGACCGTTTTTATCAAATCGGGAGCCGTGGCAGGGACAATCCCAGGTGTGCTCCGCTTTGTTATATTTGAGGGCACATCCGAGGTGTGGGCAGCGCGGCACAGTGGGCGTGAGCAATCCCACAACTGACTCCACGGCGTTAATGGCAAGCTGTGGGTGCATAATGCTTCTCGACGGTGAGAAAACGTGTGCATACGGACTGTACTCACCTTTGATAAGGTCACATAAAAGGTTGGCGGCAACCATTGCATTTGTCATCCCCCACTTATTAAATCCGGTTGCCACATAAACATCCGGCGTGGATTTGGAATACTGCCCGATGTACGGAATACCGTCCAACGTCATACAGTCCTGCGTTGCAAAGCGGCCTACTACCCTCGCGTTTTTGTAATACCTGTTTGCAAACTCCTCAAGCTCCTGCCAACAGCCGCCTTTTTTGCCCGTACGGTGTCCTCCGCCGCCGAGCAGCAAGAGGTTTTCCCAAGTGCGAAATGAGAGTCCCGTGTCCGATTCATCCACATACATTGCGCTCACATTATCCGCTCCCTCAAGTGCGAGAACATAGGAACGGTACTGATACAGCTTCAAAAAATATCCGCCGTGTTTGTTGAGAATCGGAAAATGCGTTGCAATAATCAGCTTTTTGTAAGCGATATTTCCACGGTTAGTGCGCGCCCTTTGCGGCATAAGCTCCAAAACCTTGGTGTTTTCATAAATCGGAAGTCCCTTTGCTGTTTCATACAGAAACTTTAACGGATGAAACTGCGCCTGATTTCTCACACTCACCGCCCCCGCAGTATCAAACGGAAGCTCCAGGCACCCAGAAAATTCCGCCTCGACACCAAGCTGCTTTAAGGCAGAAACCTCCTTCTCTATTTTCTCGCTGTCGCACAGAGAATAAACGTAAGAATCCCTTATCTCGTAATCGCAGTGAGTATCGCGGCAAAGCTTGTGATACTCCTCGCCGGCGCGAATTTGCGCCTCTAAATAAAGCCGTGCCGTATCCTCGCCAAAGCGCCGTATCAGCTTGTCATACAGCAAACCGTGACCGACAGTAATCTTCGCCGTAGTATCCCTCGTAATGCCGCCGCAAATTTTTGAAGCTTCAACCAACATGCAATCCACGCCGGCATCCGCAAGCTTACGCGCGCACAAAAGCCCTGCTATGCCGCCGCCTATAATAAGAACATCTGTGTCCCGGTCCGTTTCCGGTGCATCAAAGTGCACACGCGGCACATCACGCTCCCAAACCGATTTCATAATCTTCCCTCCCGAATGTGAGATAGGATTAGTGTTTGTGCTTTGACAAGCGAATATACGCGGCGAAACAGTGACCGTATATATTAAGTGGGACAAGTAAAACGAAAACCACCCGTTGGCGTTCCTGCGATAAAGCAGGTGCGCCATTTGTTATTCTAACACTCAACTTAAAGTTGCATATTTTTCAAAAAACAAGTTATTGTTTTGCTGCACATAATATGTTATAATTATGGCAAGTCAGGAGGTGTTTTTTATGACGATAGGTGAAAGAATAAAAGCGTTACGAAGGCAAAACGGTATGACACAAGAAAAACTTGCAGAGTATCTTTGTGTGTCATATCAAGCGGTTTCCAAATGGGAATGTGGTTTGTCAAACCCTGACCTTTCCCTAATTGCTCCACTCACTAAGCTTTTCAATATTAGTGCAGATGAATTGCTTGGAATAACAGAAGCCGATAATGACATGACAATAAAAAAATACAACTCCGCCTTGCAAAAATACAGAACGAATCAAGATCATAACAGCAGTTATTGGTGGGCAAAAGAAGCCTCCTTGGCATATCCTAAAAATTACAATTATTTGGAGTGGTTGGCTTTTGCGGAATATCAACTTGCATTTGACGAAAATCTATCTCAAAATCCAAGTAGTGAATTTTTTAATGAGATGATAGAAAATTCTTTGCGCCGTTATGAAATTATCATTGAGGATTGTACCGACACTGATATTTATTCAAAAGCTGCATTAGGAAAAATTATGGTATTACGCTTTTTAGAGAGAATTGAAGAGGCTGATTGGAGTGCTGAATTTGAATATCCGGACAGTAACATAAAAACAGCAACTCAAGCATTATCTCTGTTTGAAGAAGGTCAAATTTTATTAAACTATTTAGAGAACGAAAGTAAGTAATCCTCGCCCCGCCTTGTGCGGGGCTTTGCTTTTGTGTCTACAAAAGCAGTGCTTGTCAGGAAAAACAGACAGACTTTCGAGACGCACAAACCAAAGGCTCCCTTGTGTAAAGGGAGCTGACGCCGTAGGCGGCTGAGGGATTGTTTTACAGCAATTTTTCACTCTTTACAATCCCTCCGTCTTGCTTCGCAAGCCACCTCCCTTTACACAAGGGAGGCTCCATTACCGCCCGATAGTACACCCAAAAGTGTAACACACTATACCTTACAGGCAAGACGTGTGAAAAGGAGTACGAACAAAATACTCGTACTCCTTTTGCTTTGCGGCAGGTAAAACCTGCTTTATTGAAGGTACCCGTTCGGGTGGTTTTCACTTTTGTTTTTATCTGACATTTTCGAGTCTTTATTTGCGCAAAAATGCCTCATTCTTCATGTTCATCGTCTATGATAGGCGCCTCTTCCTTGATCCTGTTTTTGATGCGCGATAACAAATGAGAAAATCTTCTGCGCCACGTGGGATTCTCGGAACTTATTCTTTTGAGCATAAGGTAGTAACTATCCCAAAACGCCAGCGTTTCACGGATGTTCTGACCGTATTCGACCAAAATATATTGCGTGAACGAATATATCTCATCGAAAATCCGCTCCTCATTGCCGCTTGACTGACCGTTTTTCCCGAAAGCGTGTGTCAAATATTCCTCGGGCAACAATTTTTCGGGATTGTTCAAAAGAGCGCTTTGGGTACGAACGATCTGTAATATTTCATCAACGGTTTCGCTTACGTTAACTTTGGAGGTTTTCTTATCCTCCGAGTCGATTACTTCGTTTTTAATTTGATCGATCTTATCCTTAAATTGCGGCCAGAACGCCTCGAAGCTGTTTTTCAGTTTTTCATCACCGAGGGGCTTTTCCTGAACACTGTTGATGGTTTTAAGTAATTTCAATATGTCATCCCGCTCAAATTTTGTCGCTTGGAACGCCTTCAGCGGACCTTTAATATCTGAGAAATTAACGTTCATTGCCAAAATCATTACTTTTGAGTCAAGCATTTTGGAAAGCGCCCCGGCTTCAAAATGAATCCAAGGAGCATCTATATTTTCAGTAGTCAGACAAACGATTCCGTAATTGGTGTCTTGCAATTCATTCGAAAGCTTAAGCTGCCAGTTATCGCCTTTTTCGATATCCTCCGAAGAAAAGAACACCTCAACAGACTGTATGCATTGTTCAAGCCATTCCTTAAGAGCTCCCGCAAATTTTTGACTTAACTCACCGGACCAACTGACAAAAACTTTCATTGTTTTATCCTCAATTTCTTTATTGTATAAATGCATCTCTGCCTCCCAATTATACTACGGATAATATTCATTTGTCAATATCCAAAATCAATTATAGTAATATTTTTTTATTTTATGCGTTTGGCACTCTATCCGGCACACAGAATTATTATTCTGGAGGATCTACAGATGCTTGGCAAAACAAAAGACCACCCGAATGGGTGGTCTTCGTTTCGTCACCGTAGTACAAAGGAGAACTTTATCTTGCTTCTTAACGGTTATCAATATGTATAGTGCCGTTTTGAATTAAAATGCCAGCGCGACCTCCCATGCGGCAAGTAACAATCCCAATACGGTAAGCGCCGCAATGAGTGTGTTGTTGCGTTCAGAGTATAATAGTGCAAAACGTTGAAAACGACAGACACGTATGTTTGAGCCACAGAACGCAAAAAAGGCAGACAGAGATTTTTCTCTCTATCTGCCTAAAAATCATATATTGAAGTTCTCAAATTCCTCAAAAAAACAAAATAGCCCGAACAATCTTTTCACTGAAAAGAAGTTCAAGCTATTAAGTCTTGAGTTGACCCAACAAAATTGAACCTATATCATTTTAAGATCAAATAGTTCACCTATCATTATTTAGATCACAGCAAAAGGAAGTTCTTGCTCGATAGCATATTTTTCAGCGTAACTACCTTTCGGGGCTTTGATTGTCGGAGGCACAATGCCAAGCATTCGAAGCGCTGGGTGAACATGGCTGAAAGTTCCTAATCCATCAAGTTCATTTTCTATTTCCACGACACTCGCAGGAATAATTACTTCTTTTAAGTTTTTACAACGCCCAAAAGCATCGCCGCATATCTTTTTCACTCCGTTGGGAAGAACTATTCGCTCGATGTAATTATTATAAGCAAACGCTGCTTCACCAATTATTTCTGTTCCTGCAGGAACTACAAATTCTATATTTTTAGAACAAACCTGATACCAAATAAGCTTTTTACCATTTTTAGAAAACAAATTCCCACCAATACTCTTTACCGCTCTGTTGTTTTCACCAACAACAACTTCTTTTAATCGGTCACAAATCGTAAAAGGTGCCTTCCCAATTCTTATTAAACTGTCCGGCAAAATGATTTTTTCGAGTTTACTACAAGCACAAAAAGCATCGTATTCAATAACCTCAATAGTATTGGGCAAAGTAATTTCAGTCAAATTTCCACAACCGCAAAAGGAAGATATCCCGATTATCTTAACACCTTCTTCAATTGTAACCTTTTCTAAAGAGGACTCGTAAAAAGCTTCTTTACCGATTCTCCTAATGGTTCCGGGAATAACTACATTTTTCTCTTTTCCTATATATTTGATCAATATGTCATTTTTAATTTTAAAATTATTGTTCAAAAAGATCTCCCCCTTTTTTATTATTGATATTATAACACACATTTCAAACTTTTTCAACTTTATTCGTTTGAAAATAAAGTTGCAGGTTCAAGTCCATAAGGTTCCAGAAAAGGTGCAATGGTGAAGGATGGGTACTTTTCACCTCTAAAAACACGAAAAGCCCTTGAATTACAAGGACTTTTGTGTTAGGGTGCAAAATTGTTGCCCCAATATGGCTCCCCAGCAGTTGGCGTTGCCAACTGCTTACGGGCATTGAACCAGCGACATCATGTGAGATTAACACAAGCATGTTCGCTGCGCTCACAAGCTTTTCATAACTCGGCACTTTGTGCGGAGATTCCCGTAATTGTAGATATGGCTGGTTCAAGTTTAACAAAGAAAAGGGAACGGCAACGAGCAGGTCATAAGACCTGCTCGTCACTTTTGAGTTACCCCAACAGAATCGAACCTTTGCTTGCGCGAAGAATACTGTCTTCTAAGCAGTC
>JAZTXD010000187.1:0-1646 GCA_045636265.1 Candidatus Flemingiibacterium sp. | reverse complement strand
CCCAATCATTGGCATCATTCTCCCACCGCCTTACGGTAATGCCACTTCCACCGTAAAGAACCGGAATGACGTATCGCCACCGGGCGGTACATCCTGCCATGAATCTGAAAGTTTCGCCTTGCCGAGCGGTTTGATGCGAGGCATAAAGGAATTGCCCGAACCGTCGGCAGAGTGGCTGAACTCGAACTTCGGCTTGCCGCCTTCCATTCAAAACTTATAAATTAGATCAGGTCTCGCCCCTCTGCAATAAAATCTATCAAATTAACATGCTTTACCCCATCACGTTTCTGAAGAAGCGTATCAAGCGTGAAAAGATATCGCGGATAATGGTCACTCGCAGCGGACAACGCTCGATACTCTCTTTCTTCGGTATTTCTGTCTGCAATTGTCATGGACACTTGAATGTAAAAATATTCATTTCGTTTTCGCGCTATAAAGTCACACTCCAATGTTCCGATCTGTCCAACACTCATTGAATATCCACGACTTGAAAGATACGTATAGACGATATTCTCAAGCATGGGACCGTAATTTATGCGTCCGTCAACATTGCGTGCAAAATAAATACCAGTATCGGCAAGATAGAATTTGCTTTCGCCCAAAAGCGATTTCCTGCTTTTCATATCAAAGCGAGGACACTTATACAGTACCCGAGAAGCCTGAAGGATGTCCAGATATCTTTTCAATGTTTCTTTTTTTATTGGGGTCTGCAAAGCAGAACGGAAGTAATTCTCAAGCGACTGAAGATTTATTCGCGAACCAAAGTTATTGACGAGATACGTCATAACCTTGTCAAACACAACCCGGTTTTTGATTTTGCATCGCTTGCGAATGTCTTTTTCGAATATCTGCTCAACAATGTCATTTACATATTTAGCCTTTGCATCTGGATCCAAGAATTCCAAAGCTTTCGGGAACCCGCCACTTGTCAAATACTCATCAAATTCACCGCGCCTATCTCCGATTTTATCGCCACGAAATTCTTTCATTGCGAGAAACTCATCAAACGCAAGGGGAAACATATCCACCTGCACATAGCGTCCTGTCAATTTCGTGACAAGTTCTCCGCTAAGCAGATAGGAATTTGACCCCGTGATGAATATGGAACAATTACCATCTTCTCGGAAAGCATTTATGACGGATTCAAAATCTTTAACATTCTGGACCTCATCAATAAAGATATATTTGAACTCATCGTCACCTATGCGATCCTCTATCACCTTTTCCAACGCATCAGATGTCGTAATGTTTTTGAAGCCCCTCTTATCAAGATTAAGGAATATTATATCTTTTTCCGCTACGCCACTATTTTTAAGCTCAAGAGCAACACTTTGCATAATACAGCTCTTTCCACAACGCCGTATACCTGTAATGACCTTTATCAAATCCGAATCGTAAAACGGACGCAACTGTCTCAAATAGAATTCTCTTGGATATATTTTGCGCATATTAACCTCCAACGGCAACCATTATACCAAAAACAAACCGTTAAAGGCAAGTTAAGAGGGGTGGTTTGCCGATAAATATCAAAACCACCCCCCTTAACCCCATAATTAGGGCACTCTCGCCGAACGAGCCGTGATTCGTCACCCAGCGGTAGGGCGCGATGACCCTATCGCGCCGCTAGATTCGCACCCAACGGTAGG
>JAZTXD010000186.1:0-32991 GCA_045636265.1 Candidatus Flemingiibacterium sp. | reverse complement strand
CCATCATAGCGTTTGCAACCTTCTCAAAGCCTGCAATGTTAGCGCCTGCAACAAGGTCACCCTCCATGCCGTACTTCTTGGCAGCATCGAAGGAGTTCTTGTAGATGTTCTTCATAATCTGCTTGAGCTTCTCGTCAACCTCTTCTGCTGTCCAGCTGTAGCGCATAGAGTTCTGGCTCATTTCAAGACCCGAAACAGCAACGCCGCCTGCGTTAACAGCCTTTGAAGGAGCGATTACAACGCCGTTCTGCTTTAGGTAAGCAACAGCCTCCTCAGTTGTGGGCATGTTGGAAACCTCAACGTAGTACTTAACGCCGTTAGCAACAATGTTCTTAGCGTCATCAATACCAACCTCGTTCTGGGTTGCGCAAGGCATAATAACGTCAGCCTTAACCTCCCAGGGACGCTTGCCCTCAAAGTAGGGAACACCGAACTTGTCAGCATAATCCTTAACCTTGTCGCGTCCGCTTGCGCGCATCTCAAGCATAAAGTCAATCTTTTCCTTGGTGTTTACGCCGTCTTCATCATATATGTATCCGTCGGGACCGGAGATGGTAACAACCTTACCGCCAAGCTCTGTAACCTTCTGAACGGTACCCCAAGCAACGTTACCGAAGCCCGAAACAGCAAAGGTCTTGCCCTTAATGTCCTCGCCAAAGGATTTAAGCATTTCAACGGTGTAGTAAACAGCACCAAAGCCTGTAGCCTCGGGACGGATGAGAGAGCCGCCGTATGCAAATCCCTTACCGGTGAGAACGCCGGTGAATTCGTTGCGAAGGCGCTTGTACTGACCGAACATGTAGCCAATCTCGCGTGCTCCAACGCCGATGTCACCTGCGGGAACGTCGGTATCAGCGCCGATGTGCTTGGAGAGCTCTGTCATAAAGCTCTGGCAGAAGCGCATGATTTCTCCGTCGGACTTGCCGTTGGGATCGAAGTCAGCGCCGCCCTTTGCACCGCCCATAGGAAGGCTGGTGAGGGAGTTCTTGAAGGTCTGCTCAAAGCCGAGGAACTTCATGATAGAAGCATTTACATTGGGAGCAAATCTGATGCCGCCCTTGTAAGGACCGATAGCGGAGTTGAACTGTACGCGATAGCCGCGGTTAACCTGAACCTTGCCGTTGTCGTCAACCCAGCTTACTCTGAACTGAATCTGACGCTCGGGCTCAACCATGCGCTCGAATACGCCGGCTTCAATAAGGTCGGGACGTCTTTCTGCAACAGGTTCAAGGGATTCGAGAACCTCTTCTACTGTCTGGTGGAACTCTGTTTCACCGGGATTTCTTTTGCAAACGTTCTCATAAACACTTGCAAGATAGCTGTTTTTGAGTGCCATTGGAGTGTACCTCTTTTTGTATTTGGATTCCGCACAATTTAGTACGGTAATTTACATGTCCTATTATACTACATATTATTCCATTTTGCAATATATTTTTTCAAAAATTTCACGCTTTAATTTGTAAATAAATTGAAAAGATATATTTTATGGGTTTTATTTAAATTAAAGTAATTTAACTAAATTTAAGGTAGTATATATAGAATATGGAAATTTTAGAAAAAAGTTCATACTAATGTATATGTAGCGGAGGTGCTTTGAATGCGTAGAGCGCGCAGGTTTATCATAAATGGAATTATAATGGCGGTGACATCACTTTTGCTTCGCACGCTCGGTGTGGCGTGGGGCGCTTTTGTGTCAAGACGGCTCGGTGCGGACGGAATGGGACTTTACACGCTTATAATGAGTGTGTACGGACTGTCGGTCACTGTGGCGGCGTCGGGAGTGAATCTTGCATCAACGAGGATGTGCGCCAAGGCGCTCGGAACAGGAGATGAAGCCGCTGCAAGTGCGGCTATGAGAAGATGTCTTGTCTATGCCGGGGCATGCGGTGCGGCGGCATTTTTGCTGCTGTTTTTCGGCTCTGAGTTTGTTGCCTTGCGGTGGCTTGGCGATATGCGATGCAATTTTGCACTGAAGCTGCTTGCAATAAGTTTGCCGTTCATTTCGCTTTCCAATGTCCTGCACGGATACTTTACGGCTGTCAGAAAGGTGTCAAAGAGTGCGGCAACGCAGATATTCGAGCAGATTTTCAAGGTACTGTTTTGCGGATGGCTGATTCTATTTATCATACCCGAAGGGATAGAATATGCGTGCATGGCACTGGTCGGCGGCGGCGCGCTCGCCGAAATGGCGTCCTTTACAATGGCGCCTATACTTTATCTGTGCGATAGAAGAAACAAGCGCACGGGCAAAGTCAGCTCACAGTGCGGCAAGGCGCTCACACGCGAGCTTTTCGGAATAACAGTTCCCGTTGCCGCGGCGGCTTATGTCCGCTCGGGACTTACAACCCTTGAGCATATGTTAATCCCGCGCGGACTCAAAAAAAATCCCGCAACAGCTGCCACTGCGCTTGCAACATATGGCGTACTGTGCGGTATGGTAATGCCTGTGATAATGTTCCCGACGGCGCTTCTTTATTCCTTCACGGGACTTCTCATCCCCGAGTTTTCCGAGGCGCAGACCAAACAAAATCCCGGACATATCAAATATATGATATCGCGTACCCTTGGACTTACGCTGATATTCTCTGTTGGCTGTGCGGCGATAATGAGCATGTTTTCGCACGAGCTTGGTATGCTTATATACGACAGCGCCGATGCCGGTGAATTTATCCGCGTAATGGCACCGCTTATACCGGTGATGTATCTCGACCATGCCATAGACGCCATTCTCAAGGGAATGGGTGAGCAGGTGTACTGCATGAAGGTCAACATTCTCGATGCGGCGATGTGTACACTCTTTGTGTATCTTCTTTGCCCGAGAATTGGCATTTGGGGATATATCGTTACAATATATATAGCCGAGGTGGTAAACGCTTCGCTGAGCCTGTGGCGGCTGACAAAGGTGAGCGGATTTTCGTCGAGAGTTGTGCGCGATTTCGCAAAGCCGGTGCTGTGTGCGCTCGGAGCTGTGGCGGTAATGCGGCTTCTTAATCTTCAGGCATTGCCGTTTGGATGGTTGTCGTTTATTGTGAGCGCGGCTCTTGCGCTGGCAGTGTATCTGTTGCTTTTGGTAGGAACCGGTGCTGTAAGCCGGGAGGACTTAAAATGGGCACGCGGTGCCATGGGGGCATCAGGTGCACAATCTTGAGAGAGTACGAAAAACGGGAGGCGTTTCGCCTCCCGCTTTTATTCCTCAACCAATACCACCGCACCCGCGGCGCGGGTCTTTTTCATATCAATGAGCCGCTGATTTGACGAGCCGCGGAATTTAAGCATCAGATTTCGCTTGTCATGCTCATACCGCCCGTCAACGAGCACGTCGATGTTGTCAAGGATTTCATCCGTACACTCGCATCTCGGATGCGAGCCGTCGCGTGTCAGCTCCTCGTAGGTGAATCCCGAAAATGCCCATACCGTTTTGTTCGGATACGCCTCGCGTACTCGCTTAATAAACGGCAGAAGCGCGCGCTGGTTCTGCGGCTCAAACGGCTCGCCGCCAAGGAGCGTGAGTCCGTTTATATAAGCCGGCGCAAGCATGGCGATGATTTTGTCCTCGACCTCGCCGTTGAACTCCTCGCCGTATGAAAAGTCCCACGTTTCGGGCTGAAAGCAATGCTCGCAATGATTCGTGCACCCCGACACAAAGAGCGTTACGCGAACGCCCTCACCGTTAGCGACGTCGCAGTTTTTAATATTTCCGTAATGCATTATAAGTGAAGTACTCTCTCCTTGATTTCCTGCGTTCTGCCCTGGTTCCAATACTGTGTGCCGATATAGCCGCAGGTACGGCGGGCAACGTTCATCTTGTCCTGATCCTGATTGCCGCACTGCGGACATGTCCAGACAAGCTTGCCGTTCTGGTCCTTTATCTCAATTTCGCCGTCGAAGCCGCACACCTGGCAGTAGTCGCTCTTGGTGTTAAGCTCGGCGTACATGATGTTGTCGTAGATACAGCGGATGACCTGCATTACAGCCTCGAGGTTGTTCTGCATGTTCGGCACCTCGACGTAGCTTATCGCGCCGCCGGGGGAGAGCGCCTGGAACTTCGCCTCGAATATGAGCTTGTCAAATGCGTTGACTTCCTCGGTAACATGGATGTGATAGGAGTTTGTGATATACGATTTATCGGTGACATCTTTAATGATACCGAATCTGCGCTGCAGGCATTTTGCGAACTTGTAGGTGGTAGATTCAAGCGGTGTGCCGTAGAGCGAGAAGTCGATATTGTGCTCGGCCTTCCACTTTTTGCACGCGGCGTTCATGTATTCCATAACCTCAAGTGCAAACGGCGTTGCTTCGGGATCGGTGTGCGATTTGCCCGTCATGTAGCGTACACACTCGTAAAGTCCTGCGTATCCGAGCGAGATCGTGGAGTATCCGCCATAGAGGAGCTTGTCGATGGTTTCGCCCTTTTCGAGTCTTGCGAGGGCACCGTATTGCCAGAGGATAGGCGCGGCGTCGGAGAGCGTACCCTTGAGTCGGTTGTGACGGCACATAAGTGCGCGGTGACAAAGCTCAAGACGCTCGTCAAAGGTCTGCCAGAAGGTGTCACGGTCACGCGCTGATGTGAGCGCGATATCGACAAGGTTTAAGGTTACAACGCCCTGGTTGAATCTGCCGTAATACTTTGGCTGACCGTTTTCATCAACATAAGGCGTTAAGAAGCTGCGGCATCCCATGCATGTGTAGCAATGCCCCTCGCCGTTCTTGTCGATTTTTAATTCCAGCATCTTCTTTTCGGAGATGTAGTCGGGAACCATGCGCTTTGCGGTACATTTTGCCGCAAGCTTTGTGAGGTAGTAGTAGGGCGCATCCTCGTTTATGTTGTCCTCTTCGAGAACGTATACAAGCTTCGGGAACGCCGGCGTTACCCAAACGCCCTTTTCGTTCTTGACGCCCTGATAGCGCTGTGCGAGGACCTCCTCAATTATCAGAGCAAGGTCGCGCTTTTCATCCTCATTTTTCGTTTCGCCCAGATACATGAATACGGTGACAAACGGAGCCTGTCCGTTTGTGGTGAGCAGTGTTACTACCTGATACTGTATCGTCTGAACGCCGCGACGAATCTCCTCACGGAGTCTGCGCTCAACGATCTCACTTATCTGTGCCTCTGTAAGCTCACGTCCGATGTCGGCATTTTCTGCCTTAACGTCCTCGGTTATCTTCTTACGGCTGACATCCACGAACGGCGCGAGATGTGTTAATGATATCGACTGACCGCCGTACTGATTTGATGCAACCTGCGCTATAATCTGTGTGGCGATGTTGCACGCGGTGGAAAAGCTGTGCGGACGCTCGATGAGCGTGCCCGTGATAACGGTACCGTTCTGGAGCATGTCCTCGAGGTTTACAAGGTCACAGTTGTGCATATGCTGTGCGAAGTAGTCGGTGTCGTGGAAGTGGATGATTCCCTCGTTGTGCGCCTTTACGATATCCTCGGGGAGCAGTATACGGTTTGTGATATCGCGCGAAACCTCGCCTGCCATGTAGTCACGCTGGGTGGAGTTGATAACGGGATTTTTGTTGGAGTTTTCCTGCTTTGCTTCCTCGTTGTTGCATTCGATGAGCGAGAGAATCTTATCGTCCGTGGTGTTGGACTGACGGACAAGGCTTCTTGTGTAGCGATATGTGATGTATATTTTCGCAAGCTCAAACGCGCCGTGCGCCATGAGCTGATGCTCGACCATGTCCTGTACTTCCTCGACCTCGGGCGAGCGGCCGAGCGATTCACAGCTTATCACAACGCTTTCAACGATTCTCTCAAGCTGGAGAGGCGTGATGCGGTAGCTTTCATCAACTGCTTCGTTTGCTTTTGCTATTGCAGTTGCTATTTTTGCTTTATCGAACTCGGCTTCGGAGCCGTTGCGCTTGATTATCTTCATGGCTTTTCTCCAATCTGTTTATATTTAGGAAAATTGTTTTTACAATAAAAACCACAACATATAGTAGTGGATGCTTCTACATGATACCATATATTGTGTCCCGTGTCAATAGTTATCGACACAATATTTTATTTTTGGCGATATATACAAAATAAAGTGTACCTTTTTGGTGCACTTTCTGCATCGGCGTGGGAGAATAGCTGTGAAAGCTATTGCTAAAAAGCTTTTTTGTGCTATAATATTCTTTAGTATGTGACAGGTTGGGAGTGATAACGGTGTCCGACAAATACGATATATTAAAAAAATACTACGGCTATACCTCTTTCAGAGAGGGACAGGAGAGTATAATAGACAGCATCATGGCAGGGCGGGACGTGCTCGCCGTAATGCCGACAGGTGCAGGAAAGTCTGTGTGCTATCAGATACCGGCAATGATGCTGCCCGGCATCACTCTCGTAATATCTCCGCTTATCTCGCTTATGAAGGACCAGGTCAGCGCACTCAATCAGAACGGAATCCGCGCGGCATATCTTAACAGTTCATTAACACCGCGCCAGTACGGACTCGCGCTCGGAAATATTCGCGCCGGAGTTTATAAAATAATATACATAGCGCCCGAAAGACTCATGACAGACGGCTTTTTGGAGCTTGTAAGCATGCTCGACATTTCGCTTATCGCCGTTGATGAGGCGCACTGTGTATCGCAGTGGGGACACGATTTCCGTCCGAGCTATACGGATATAGCGGATTTCGTTGCCGGACTTCCTCACCGTCCGGTTGTGGCGGCGTTCACCGCCACGGCAACGGCGCAGGTTAAAGAGGATATCAGCGAATTATTAAAGCTCGAGCGTCCGTTTGAGCTTACGACCGGATTTGACCGACCGAATCTATATTTCGGCGTTACCGACACAGAATCAAGGCTCGAATACATTCGCACATATCTTGATGAAAACCCCGATAAATCGGGAATCATTTACGCCATGACGCGCAAGAATGTTGAGAAGATATATTCGGCGCTCGATGCGGCAGGGTACAATGTAACCTACTATCATGCCGGGCTTTCCGATGCCGAGCGTGCGAACAATCAGGAAGCGTTCATACGGGACATAAAGCCGGTTATGATTGCCACAAATGCTTTCGGAATGGGAATCGACAAGCCGGATGTGCAGTTTATTATCCACTATAATATTCCCATGTCGATGGAAGCGTATTATCAGGAAGCCGGAAGAGCGGGTCGCGACGGAAGTGAGGCGGACTGTATTCTTCTGTACAACGCCGCGGATATACATACTGCGAAATTTTTGATAGAAAATAGCGTTGATGACGAAGGACTTGACGGCGATGAGCTTGAGCGGGCAAAGAAACGCCGCCACGAGAAGCTCTCGCAAATGATATCCTATGCGAATACAACCGAATGTCTGCGCACGTTTATCCTGCGGTATTTCGGTGAGACGGCAAAGACGGAAAGGTGCGAAAAGTGCTCATCCTGCCGCGAGGAAACGGGGGCGTATGATGTTACCGAAATCGTGAAAGCCGTGTATACGGCACTTGACGTTACGGGCGAGCGATACGGAGCTGTTTTCATAACGGATTATCTTCGCGGAGTGGATAACGGCAGAATGGCGGCGCTCGGTTTTACCCATGATCGCTCGTTTGGCATGCTCTCGAACATCTCTGGTGAGATAATACGCGATGTTATCTCGCGCATGGTCGAGTCAGGCCTGCTTGAGCGCTCAAACGGTCAGTACCCAACGCTTTCGATAACGCGTGAGCTTGACAGATTTCTGTCTTCGGGTAAGAGTCTTACTCTCAAAATAAAGAAGGAGAAATCTCCCAAATCGCGCCGTCACCGCACGAGCGAAACGGTGCTCGATGCCACGGTTGACCGCGCGCTGTATGAAAAGCTCAGGGCCTTCCGACGTGAAACGGCGGAGCGCAAGGGCGTGCCGGCATACGTTATATTCACCGATATGACGCTTAAAAATCTCGCCGCTAAAAAGCCCACAAATATTTTTGAGCTTCTGAACGTTAACGGTATCGGTGCCGACAAGGCCGAAAAGTACGGCACGGCAATTATAGGAATCGTAAAGTCGATGAAATAAGTGAATACGCGAAGTCCCCGAGGCAGAGTTGCTTCGGGGATTTTTTGTATAAAATTTTATCTCTCTCGCATTTCGACAAATTATCCGGCGCATATGGGGTATAATAGTACACAGAGAAGTTAAAATCTTGAATTTTTAGGAGTGGCTGTTTATTATGAAGAGAAAACGTTCAGCCGGAAATACGGGTGAGCTTGCGCCGTATCTCTTTCACCAGGGGACAAATTTTCGCTCGTATGAATACCTCGGCTGTCACGGCAAATATGACGGGAAGATATACACGTACACATTCCGCGTGTGGGCACCGAATGCCGAGGGAATAGAGCTTGTGGGAGATTTTATCGGCTGGGACAGAGGGTATGAAATGCGAAGAGTTACCGACATGGGGGTGTGGGAATATGTCCTCGTGTCGGACGAGTCGCTGGAGCTTTGCGCTTACAAATACCGTGTTACCGGAAGAAACGGTGTCAGACTCAAGGCTGACCCATATGCGAGATTTTCCGAAACGCTCAAAAATACCGCCTCGAGGATATATACCGCGGATGCGTTTGACTGGACGGATTCCCAGTGGCTCAAAAAACGCCGAAAGACAGTGACAGGCGGCAAGGACGGTGAATTCTTCAAAGCGCCGATGAATATTTATGAGATGCATCTTGGCTCATGGAAGACAAGGGATGGCAAAAGCACAAAGTCCGGCGAAAATTATTTGAGTTACCGAGAAATTGCTGATGAACTTGCTCCGTATCTTAAAAAAATGGGATATACTCATGTGGAACTGCTACCTATATCGGAGCATCCCTTTGACGGCTCATGGGGCTATCAGGTATGCGGATACTATTCTCCCAGCGCAAGATACGGCACGCCCGAGGATTTTCGCTATTTCGTGAACAAGCTCCACTCCGAGAATATCGGCGTGATACTTGACTTTGTCCCGGCACATTTTCCAAAGGATGAGCACGGTCTTTATGAGTTTGACGGCGGTCCGCTTTACGAATATCAGGGGCGCGACCGAATGGAACACCGAGTGTGGGGGACGAGATTTTTTGATGTGGCAAGAAACGAAGTTGAGTGCTTTCTTATTTCAAACGCGCTTTATTGGCTGCGTGAGTTCCATATCGACGGACTTCGTGTCGATGCCGTGGCATCCATGCTGTATCTTGATTTTGACCGTGACCCCGGCGAGTGGATACCCAACCAGCACGGAGAAAACAAAAACCTTGAGGCAATCGCTTTTTTCAAAAAGCTTAACACAGCCGTGTTCGCGGAGTTTCCCGACGCGCTTATGATAGCGGAGGAGTCTACCGACTGGCCGATGATTACAAAACCAGTGCACGACGGGGGACTCGGATTCAATTTCAAATGGAATATGGGTTGGGCAAATGACACCTTTGAATATGTTGGAATCGATCCCGTTTTCAGAAAATATCACCACGATAAGCTGACGTTTCCCATGGTATATTCGCTTTCGGAAAACTATATTCTTCCTGTATCACACGATGAGGTCGTGCACGGTAAGCGCTCGCTTCTCGACAAACAGTTCGGCGATTACGAAATGAAATTTGCGGGATATCGCGCGTTTCTTTTGTATATGATAACGCATCCGGGCAAAAAGCTCACGTTTATGGGATGCGAGTATGCGCCGTTTCGCGAATGGGATTATGAAAACGAGCTTGAATGGTTTATGCTTGACTATGATGCTCACCGAAAGGCACAGCATTTTACCGCCGAGCTGAACCGTTTTTATCTGAATTCGCCGCAGCTTTGGGAAAGGGATTTCTCATGGGAGGGATTTGAGTGGATATATCCCGACATGAACGAGCTTAACGTGATCGCCTACCGCCGCATCGGCAGGCACGGCGAGGAGCTGGTGGTTGTTATAAACTTTTCCGGTGTTGAGCGCGCAGATTTTCTGCTTACGCGCATGAGAGATATAAGTTACACGGAGGTTTTTAATTCAGACAGAGGTGAATACGGAGGAAAGGACCGGTTGAATGACGGGATGCTTGGAACATCTGCGGCGTTTGACGGGAGCCGTGAGTTAAAAATAAATCTTCCGGCGATGTCGGGGGTTATATTGAAGCCGGCAAAGGCTCCTTCAGGCAAAAAACAAAATCAGAACAAACATAACACTAAAATCGGAGGTTAGAATGTACAGAAAAAAAGAATGTGTGGCTATGCTTCTTGCCGGCGGTCAGGGCAGCCGCCTTTACACGCTCACGGAAAACACCGCAAAGCCCGCGGTTCCGTTCGGGGCAAAATACCGCATAATCGACTTTACGCTCTCAAACTGCATCAGCTCGGGAATTGATACGGTAGGCGTCCTCACACAATATCAGCCGCTGGTGCTCAACGAATATATTGGCAACGGTCAGCCGTGGGACCTTGACCGAATGAACGGCGGCGTTATGGTATTGCCGCCGTATCAGGGCGCGGGCTCTGCGGATTGGTACCGCGGTACTGCGAATGCCGTATATCAGAACATGGCGTTTATAAACCGATACGATCCCGACTATGTTCTGGTTTTGTCGGGCGATCATATTTACAAAATGGATTACAGCAAGATGCTCGATTTCCACAAAAAGAACGGAGCCTCTGCAACTATCGCCGTTATCGAAGTTCCACTTGAGGAAGCGAGCAGATTTGGCATCATGAACACAGACGAAACGGGACGCATAATCGAATTCGAGGAAAAGCCGGAGCATCCGAAAAGCACAAAAGCTTCCATGGGAATATACATTTTTAACAAGGGTATTTTGGAAAAATATCTCGCGGAGGATGACAGCGACAGCACATCCTCAAACGATTTCGGAAAGAATGTTATCCCCGCAATGCTTAAAAACGGCGAGCGTATGTATGCCTACAGCTTCTCGGGATATTGGAAGGACGTGGGAACCGTCGAGAGTCTTTGGCAGGCGAACATGGACCTTCTCGGCGACGAGCCGCCGCTTGACCTTTTTGATATGGACAGACGGATATATTCGAGAAATCTCATCCGCGCGCCGCACTATATCGGAACTGATGCCAAGCTCTCAAACTCTATCGTTACGGAGGGATGTGAGGTCAACGGCGTGGTGGAAAACTCTATTCTTTTCAGCGGAGTCAAGGTTGACCGAGGGGCGTATATACGAAACTCGATAATAATGAACGATACCGTGATACACTCCGGCGCGTCCGTGCTTTCCTCAATAGTTGATGCAGGCAGCGAGATAAACACCGGAGCCAAAATCGGAACAGACAAGGAAGACGCAAACGGGATAACGCTCATCGGCGCAAATCTTACAATACCAAACGGCACCGTTATCCCGGCGGGAGAAATGGTAAACGGTGAATATCTTAAAGCACACTGTGTGTCCGGAGGTGAAAACTAATGTCGGTGCAGGGAATTATATTTTCAAATATACACGATAAGAATATTCCGGAGCTTACAAGGCGCCGTACAATGGCATCGGTACCGTATGCCTGCCGCTACAGACTCATAGACTTCGCGCTTTCAAACATGGTAAACTCGGGCATTACCTCAATAAGCGTGATTACGCACTACAACTACCAGTCGCTCATGGACCATATCGGCTCGGGTAAGGATTTTGACCTTGCCAGACGTTCCGGCGGAATAAAAATGCTCCCACCCTATATGACCGCATTTTCAAATGACCGCAGTGCCGTTTGCAGTACAAGACTTGAGGCGCTCAAAAGCGTAAACTATTCGCTTTCGAGATTCACCTCCGATTATGTAGTCCTCTCCGACTGCGACGTTATCTGCAATATTGACCTTAACGACATGATAGACGATCATATAAAGAACAACGCGGATATCACAATGGCGGTAAAGCGTGTGCTGTTAACAAGGGAATCGTCCCCGCGAAATGTTATAATAGATTCCGATGAAACGGGACGCATTACGGATGTCAACGCATATCCGCCGAATATTACGGGGTACCGAGATATTGACCTCAATATCCTCGTTATCGGCCGGGAATATCTGCAGAGTATAGTGCTTGATGCCATAGCCCACGGATATGTAAGCTTCAACCGTGACATTCTCTCGCGCGGTGCCCAGAGGAGAAACTACCGTATTTACAAATATGACGGATATTTTGCCACAATAAACTCACTTGAGGATTATTATATGCACTCAATGGAGCTGCTCTTGGACGGCGGATGCCGCGATCAGCTTTTTTCTGTAAAGAACCGCCCCATATACACCAAAATTAAAAATTCCGCCCCCACGAAATACAGCGATGGCTCAAAGACGTCAAACTCACTAATCGCCGACGGATGTATTATTGAGGGTACAGTTGAAAACTCCGTCCTTTTCAGAGGAGTAAAGGTGGGAAAGGGGGCTTCTGTGAAGAACTCAATCCTTTTCCAGGATACGGTTATAGGTCAGAACGTTTCGCTGAACTGCGTTATCACCGACAAAAACGCTGTCATCCGCGACGGGCGAACTTTATCCGGGCATGAGTCACAGCCGTTCTTCATCGAAAAGGGGAAGATGATTTGAGCCCCGGGCTCTATTCCCCGGAAAGGAGAACTCCATGAAGAAAATATTATTTGTAGGCTCCGAGGCAGCGCCGTTCGCCGCAAGCGGCGGACTTGGTGATGTTCTCGGCTCGCTTCCGGCGGCACTTATGCGCGCGAGGGACGTGGACGTGCGTGTTGTGATTCCGATGTATTCTTCTGTGATTGAGAAGTATAAAGATAAGATGACAAAAGAAGCCGAGTTTACCGTGTGCCTATCCTGGCGGCGGCAGTACTGCGGCGTGTGGTCGTATAAGCATAACGGCGTTATTTACTATTTTATCGACAACGAATATTATTTCAAGCGCCCATCGCTTTACGGAAGCTTTGATGACGGGGAGCGGTATGCCTTTTTCTGTAAGGCGGTAATGGAAATGCTCCCGTTTGTGGATTTTATTCCCGACATTCTGCATGCAAACGACTGGCAGAGCGCGCTATGCGTGATATACCAAAAGCGCAAGTACCGATATATCGATGAGTACGCGGCGATGAAGGCGGTGTATACCATACACAACATCGGATATCAGGGGATTTATAATTTCGATATACTTTCCGATGTGTTCTGCCTTGACTTGTGGGACAGATATATCGTGGAATATGACGGATGCATAAATCTCACAAAGGGCGCTATTGTGTGTGCGGATAAGGTTACAACAGTTAGTCCCACCTATGCAAATGAGATACGGGATGAATACTATTCAAGCGGTCTTCATCACATTATAAATATGTACGCATATAAGCTTTGCGGAATTATAAACGGCATTGATACAGACTACTACAATCCCGAAACCGACAGGGAAATTACAAAACAGTTCTCGCTCCAAAATATAGAGGGTAAGGCCGAAAACAAGCTCGCACTGCAAAAGGAGCTGTCGCTGCCTATAGCGGCTGATGTTCCGATCATTGCAATGATATCGCGACTTGCGCATCATAAGGGATTTGACCTTGTGCGGTATGTAGCCAAAGAGCTGATGTCAGAGGATATACAGCTTGTGATACTCGGTACGGGAGAGGGCGAGCTTGAGGATTTCTTTTCTTGGCTTTCAAGCACGTATACCGAAAAATGTGCCGCGCGTATAATGTTTGATAAATCTCTTGCCAAGCGGATATACGCATCGGCGGATATGTTTTTGATGCCGTCAATGACGGAGCCGTGCGGACTTGCGCAGATGATAGCCTCAAGATACGGCACAGTGCCGATAGTGCGCGAAACGGGCGGACTTTACGACACCGTAAAGCCGTATAACAGAGATAGCGGTGAGGGCAACGGAATCACGTTCTACTCCTACAACGCTCACGATATGCTGGATGCTGTAAGACGTGCACTTGAGCTGTACCGCGAGCCCTCGAAATGGTCGAAGCTTATAGAGAACGCCATGAGCGCGGACTTTTCGTGGGACGCATCCGCAGTGCAGTATCTAAATATGTATGATGAGCTTTAAAGTACAAATATAAAGGAAAAAGAAGTTTATGAACAATGATTTTACCAAAGAAGAGGTCCGGGAGGCGCTGTCTTCAAAGCTGTCGCGCTATTTCGGCACAGCGGGCGAGGATGCAACACCGGAGCAGATGTATAAAGCTGTGGTGCTGTCCATTAAGGATATACTCACGGACAAAAGAAGCGCTTTCAAGAAAAAAACAAAGGAAAACGGCGGCAAGAGAGTATATTATCTGTGCATGGAATTTCTTGTGGGCCGCTCGCTTAAAAATAATCTTCACAATCTCGGTGTGGCAGAGCTTTACGGCGAGGTGCTGTCCGAGTTCGGATTTTCGATAGGGGATATTTTCTCTCTTGAGGCTGACCCGGGGCTCGGCAACGGCGGACTTGGCAGACTCGCCGCATGCTTTATGGATTCGCTTACAACGCTCGGCTACTACGCTTCGGGATTTTCGCTTCTCTACGAGTACGGTCTTTTCAAGCAGCGTATCATCGACGGCGAGCAGATAGAGCTTCCCGATGAATGGCTGTCAAGCGGGGACGTGTGGCTTGTTGGGCGCAGTGACAAGGCTTGCACCGTAAAGCTTGGCGGACACATTTGCGAGAAGTGGGAAAACGGTAAGTGTGTAATATCCCACGAGGGTGCGGATGAAATACGTGCCGTGCCGTATGACATGATGATATCGGGTGAGGGCTCCGAGGCGGTGAACATTCTGCGTCTTTGGCGGGCGAGTGACACAAAGAGCTTTAATATGAATCTGTTTTCCCAGGGACAGTATATAAAAGCGATGGAGGATGATGCCAACGCCGCCGCAATATCAAAGGTGCTGTATCCGTCGGATAACCATTTGGCAGGAAAATATTTGCGCCTTACGCAGCAGTATTTTCTGGTTTCGGCATCGCTTCAGAGCATTATATCCGACCACCTTGCCGTGTGGGGAACGCTTGACGGCTTTGAGAAGAAGACTGCCATTCATATAAACGACACCCATCCCGCGCTCGTTATAGGAGAGCTTATGCGTGTTCTCATTGACGTTTACTCCTACAGCTGGGAGCATGCGTGGCATATTGTAACATCCACGGTGTCATATACAAACCACACCGTTATGCCCGAAGCGCTTGAAACATGGAGCGAGGACCTCTTTAAATTAAAGCTTCCGAGAATATACAATATCATAACCGAGATAAACCGCCGATTCTGCGCGGAGCTTTGGTCAGCGTATCCGGGGGATTGGGACAGAATTTCGCGCATGTCGATAGTAGGCTACGGTCAGATAAAAATGGCAAATCTGTCGGTTGTGGCCTCACATACCGTAAACGGAGTGTCGAAGCTTCACTCGGAAATATTAAAGAAGACTGTGTTCCACGATTTTTACAAGCATTCCCCGATGAAATTTACCAACGTAACAAACGGCATCGCCCACCGCAGGTGGCTGTGCCATGCAAATCCACAGCTCACTGCGCTTATTGATGAGTGTATCGGGGACACGTGGCATAAGGAAGATCCGCTGGCACTTTCAGAGTTTATAAAGTGGACGGATGACACATCCGTGCTCACACGAATTGAGGAGATAAAGCGAGTCAACAAAGCAAATCTTGCCGTTTATGTTAAGGAGCACACGGGAATAATACTTGATCCCGATTCCGTATTTGACGTTCAGGTCAAGCGCATGCACGAGTATAAGCGGCAGCTACTCAATGCGCTCCACATTATAAGCCTTTTGGTGAAGCTTCGGGAGAATCCCTCGCTTGATATTACGCCGCAGACCTTCATCTTCGGAGCCAAGGCGGCGCCGGGGTATTATATGGCGAAGAATATAATAAGGCTGATATCATTTATCGGAGCACAAATCGAGAAGGATCCCAAAATCCGCGAAAAGCTGCGCGTCGTTTTCCTTGAGGACTACAACGTAAGCCTTGCCGAGATACTCATTCCAGCCGCCGATATAAGTGAGCAGATATCCCTCGCCGGCAAGGAAGCGAGCGGTACGGGATGCATGAAGCTTATGGCGAACGGCGCGCTTACGATAGGCACGCTTGACGGAGCCAATGTGGAAATTGGCGAGGCCGTGGGGGATGAGAATATTTATATCTTCGGACTCAAAACCGATGAGGTTGACGAGCTTTGGAAGAGGGGGTACAATTCGTCCTTATACTATCAGTCAAGTGAGCGTCTGCGCTCTGCTGTTGATGCCCTTGACACCGGTTTTTGCGGAAGGTCGTTTTCCGATATTAAGCAGTATCTCATAAATCCGCAGTACGCGCACGGCGTTGCCGACCCGTATATGTGCATCGCGGACTTTGAGTCATACTCTACTGCGCACGAGCGCATGATAAGCGATTACGGCGACCGCACAAAATGGTGCCGCATGTCGCTTATAAACACAGCGAAATCGGGCTATTTTGCCGCAGACCGTTCTATTCGCGAGTATGCCGATAATATCTGGCATGTAAAGCCGATTGTGTGAGGATTGGATGTGACATTACACAAATTCGGATAAATAGAATTGTGTAATAAGACGAAAAATGTTATTTTGCGAGTTTACACTTCAAATTTTGCTGATTATGTGATATAATCTTAATATCGGAGTGATTTCCGATGCTCCGTTTTGCAGGCAACGAAAACGGGAAGATGCTTTTGTTGTCAATAAAAATTATGAGGTATATCACTATGAAAATGCGCGTACTTTATTCCACCGGCAAGAAGAAGCTTATCAACATTGCCGATATGATCACAAACAAATATGCAACCGAGAAGGTAAACTGCATGGATACCATTCCGCCGGCATATTCCTGCGACAAGGAAAGACTTGTTGTCATCCTCGCAACTGTCGGTAAGGATGCTCCCAACTCTCTCGTACTCTTCTGCAAGGAGCTTACAAAGGCAAGAACAGCTAATGTAGCGTTCATTATCGACGGTCCTGCAGAGGGCGCAAAGGTGCTTCTCGACGCTGTAAAGGGAGCAGGATCAAACGCTATCGAAGATGTTCTCTACATCAAGGGCGGACTCCCGTTCCTCGGCGGCGTTAAGGACGAGGAAAAGGCTGCTGTTACAGCTTGGATGGATAAGATTTCCGCAGAGCTTCAGTAAAAACAAAAGCTCCCTCGGAAAACCTTCTGAAATCGGAGAAAAATATGCTACTAAAAAATTGCCGCGTTATTTTGGAGGATGACATCCTGCAAAGCGGCTGTGTCAGTGTGGTCGGTGACAAAATCGGCGCTGTCAGTGCTGCAACACTCAATGAAGAAGGTGTTGATCTGCAGGGACTGTATCTTGCTCCTGGGTTTGTGGACATCCACTGCCACGGCAGCGGTGAATACTGGTTTTTTGACCATCCGGCAGAGGCAGCAGAATGGCATCTGAAAGAGGGCACAACGTCCCTTCTATGCTCCATGTGGCGCAATGCCGGTAACTATTCGTTTGAACAAGCAATCAAAAACGTGAAAGCCGCAATGGGTCCGGACCGCAACATTCGCGGTATACACATGGAGGGCCCATATCTTGATCCTGACTACGGCAGTGAGGGCGGGAAGGCTTGGCCCGTGGATCCGGCGGAATATAACCGACTCATTGAGGTGGCAAAGGGATGTATTCGCACATGGTGCTTTGATCCCTTGCAGCCCGGCGCACGAGATTTTGCCGCCGCTGCACAGAGGGCGGGTATCGTCCTTAGCGTGTGCTATTCCAAAGCCACACCGGAGCTGCTTCTCGAATATGCAGACTACGGCCTTCGCATCGGCAATCATATTCTTTGCGGCAGCGGCAGTCCGAAACCTAAGTTTGGCGGCACTAAAGAACCGGGCTCTGACCAGTTTTTCCTCTGCGATGACCGTATGACCTGCGAGGTCATTGCCGATTCCGTTGGCGGTCACGTTCGGCCATACTACTTGAAATTTATCTACAAGTGCAAGGGCGCTGATCGTATAGCGCTTGTGAGCGATTGCTGTGCCGACGGCGAAACCAACGGCAGTGACGTAAACATTATAGACGGTGAACTGTATGGCAGCCGGTTGACATTGTCCGTGGCTGTGAGAAATATGCGCAGATACACCGAAGCCAGTCTGGTGGAGCTGATTCGCATGGTGTCTGCCACCCCGGCTAAAGCTGTAGGGCTGTATGCCGAACGAGGCTCTATTGCCGCCGGAAAGGCAGCAGACTTTGCTTTACTTGATGATGAGTTAAATGTTCGCGGCGTTATTTTAGGCGGCAAGTTTATTCGCAAGGATTTTTGAAAAAGATTACACCGTAAGGCATATGCCTTACGGTGTTTTTGTTTATTTTGTAATCTCTGCGCCGCCCCATTCAACCACGGTGAAACCGATTCGTTCGGGGGCGGTAAACTCTTGCGGTGTTACCTCAACTGGCGCGTCAAGCCCTCTCCATGCCATAAACACGCGTATTACTGTGTCAGGTGTGGGGGTTATGTTAAGCTTCGCGGCATCTGTGTATGCTTCGCTTTGGAATGAGATAAGGTTGTATTCATTGCCCTCCATTTGCGGCAGCCAGTAGATTATAAATTCATTCGCCTCACGCTCGGTAAGTCCAAGCTTTGATAGAGCATCCTCCAAAAATTTTGCGGTGTCCTCACCACGCACAACTGTGCCCGCGGAGAAGTCATACTCTGTATTAAGCTCACCCTCCCAATAGAGGCAGTAATACTCTCTGCCCGATGTTTTGTCGGCGAGAGTGCCGTCTGGGGATGCGGTGATGTTCCATCCGTCCGAATAGCTCGGGTATGTGCTTGTCAGCTCTCCGTCGAGCGTTAGCTGTACGCTTACATCGGTTTGGCTTTCGGGATAAAGGTAGATTACGGGCTTTTCAGCTTTTGGAATAAGTGGGTCAAGGATACCGTTTGATCCGAACAGATCACATGATGCAAGAGTTAAAACAGATGCAATAATAAGAAAAACAGAGAAAAGTTTTTTCATAGATAACCCTCCGAGTATTAATCTTTCGGTGTTACAGACGTATCAAAACAGAAAAAGTTCCCAAAAAAACGGGCTGTAAAAAATCACAGCCCGTTTATGTATTACTCATCATCCTCGGAATGAAGGGATTTTTTCTCGTCCTTGACAAATTTATCTTTTTTCTTAAGACTGAATTTGTTTTCGGTTCCGTTCCACAGACGCGCAAGATTCTCGCGGTGCAGCCAGATTACAAGCAGTGCGTTGAGAATTGACACAATGGCAACCACTGCACTCTCGCCGAGTCCGCCGTTGAGGAACGAATACATGCGGTTTAAAAGCAGCGGATAAAGCAGCATTCCGATTATAGAACCGAGGGAAAGATACTTCGTGGATGCAACAAGCAGCACGAATATTACGAAAAGAATAAGGAAAACTACCGGTTCAAGACAGAGAAGCATGGATGCTGTAACAACGATGCCCTTGCCTCCCTTGAAATTGTAGTAACAAGGGAAGGAGTGACCGATGACGGCGAAGAGTCCTGCGATGTATGCACCCGACTCGCCTGCGAGAAGCGTACCGATAACAACCGCGATCATCGCTTTTGCCATGTCGCCGAGAAGCGTGAACGCTGCCGCCGCTTTGCCGTATGTTCTGAGCATATTGGTCATGCCGGCGTTGCCGCTGCCGTAGCGGCGGATGTCGTCTTTAAACTTATACTTGGAGATGATGATAGCGAAGTTAAGACCGCCGAGCAGATATGCTATAACGGCGCCGATAGCGCAAAGTGCAATCACTATCCAAAGCGAAATGCCTTGTGCATCTCCCGCGATAAGGCGAGTTACAAGACCGTTCTGGAGAATGTCATTCATGTTCATTCTTCTTTATCCCCCTTTTGACGTATAACTATTTTTATCGGAGTTCCGCGGAATCCGAATATCTCACGCAGCTGGTTTTCAATGTAACGCTGATATGAATAATGGAACAGCTCCGCATTGTTGCAGAATATAACGAATGTCGGAGGGCAGACACCGGTTTGTGTCATATAGTATATCTTAAGGCGTCTTCCCTTATCGGACGGGGGCTGGACACGTGCGGTTGCATCGTTGAGTACATCGTTGAGCATACCCGTGGAAATGCGTGTGCAGTTCTGATTGTATACATAGTTGATAAGCTCAAAGAGCTTGCCGACACGCTGTCCGGTCTTTGCGGAAACGTAGAGCGTGGGAGCATACATCATATAGGAAAGGGCCGTGTATACCTTTTTGTCGTATTCGGTGGTATTCTTGTCATCGGTTTCCACAGTGTCCCACTTGTTGATAACGATGATGCACGCCTTGCCCGATTCATGAGCGATACCTGCAATCTTCTCATCCTGCTCGGTAACGCCTTCGTTGGCATCTACCATTATAACGCACACATTTGCGCGCTCAACCGCCATTTTCGCACGGAGAACGCTGAATTTTTCAATTCGGTCCTCAACCTTTGACTGGCGGCGTATGCCTGCCGTGTCGATGAATATATACTTGCCGAATTCATTTTCAACTCTCGTGTCAACCGCATCACGCGTTGTTCCGGGGATGTTTGAAACAATCAGACGCTCCTCACCGAGGATTTTGTTTATAATAGAGCTCTTTCCGGCGTTAGGCTTACCGATTACCGCAACCTTGATTAGATCGGAGTCATCTTCAACCTCTTCGTCAGCAGGGCAGAGCTCGAGCACTCTGTCAAGAAGGTCGCCCGAACCTGTTCCGTGAACGCTCGAGAGCTGTATCGGATCGCCGTCAATACCAAGCTCGTAGAACTCATAGAATTCCATAGGCGGCGCACCGACAGAGTCGCATTTGTTAACTGCGAGAATAAGCGGCTTCTGGCTTTTTATCAGCATAGTCGCGATATCGCGGTCAGCGGCGGTGAGTCCGGTGGTAACGTCCACCATGAATACGATAACATCCGCAGTTTCAACGGCGATCTCCGCCTGCGTTTTCATCTGCTTTAAGATTATGTCGTCAGTCTTCGGCTCAATACCGCCCGTGTCAACGAGTATCATGGCGCGGCCGTTCCACTCGATTTCGTAGTAGATTCGGTCACGGGTAACGCCGGGGGTATCCTCGACTATGGATATACGCTCGCCCGCGAGCTTATTGAAAAGTGTACTCTTGCCGACGTTCGGGCGGCCGACAATGGCAATTACTGGTTTTGACATTTATATATATGCATCCTTTCAGTGATATTTATAGTGAACAGCAGCGGCGGTTTAAAATAGGATTTTGCTTATAAAATCCGCTCCGTTTGACTCTCCCGGGAATATCTCGGTGCCAAGCTTCTCGGAAAGCTCGGAAACCGTCATTGAATCGAGGAACATATCGCCCTCGGCTCGGAGCATCACAGCCGGGATGAGCAGTCGCTCTCCGAGCTGCTTATCCTTTAGCTGCTCGTATAGGTCAACTCCGGTGATAAGTCCGGCTACTGTGATATTTTTGCCGAAAAAGTTGTTTTTGATGCTGTAAACGTTTATCTTAAGCGTGGGAACACGGCGCATCAGCTCGTCCGAAAGACTCACTATAAACGAGTACGCCGCCTCTCCGGTGGCAATTGAAAGCTCACGTGGCTTTGATAGGTCGTAGTCGGACAAAAATTCGATCTCATCGTCGAATTCGCACTGCATCGAGCGAATCATGCCGACACCGTTTTCAATCTGCGGATATCCCTCGTAGTAATCCTCGTCCGGCAGATCGCGCCCACAGGAAATGTACATTTCATCCGAGCAGAAGAAGAGTCGGGAGCCGTACTTTTCCATACATTTTTCTGCGAATGCGTCCACGGTGTCAATGATTGCCGCATTTTCCTCTGGAGTGAACGGTTCAAGATGACAGAGCCCGTCGCGGTGATTGGTGATACCCGCGGGGACAATCGAAACGCCGAGGAGGTTCGGTGTGAGCTCACACAGATCCTTCATCGAGCGAAGCAGCTCTTCGCCGTCGTTGATGCCCTTGCAGAGCACTATCTGACAGTTTAAAGATATCCCTGCATCGGAAAAGCGCTTCATGTAGGAGAGTACCTCGCCGGCACGCTTGTTTTTCATCATCTGCACACGAAGCTCGGGATTGGTTGTGTGCACGGATATGTTTATCGGAGATGTTTTCATCTCGATAATGCGCTCTACATCTTCATCTGTGAGATTGGTCAGCGTGATGTAGTTGCCCATTAAGAAGGAGAGTCTTGAGTCGTCGTCCTTGAAGTAGAGCGACTCTCTCATACCACGCGGCAGCTGATCTATAAAGCAGAACACACATTTGTTGCGGCAGGACATTTTTTTGTCCATGAGATAGGTTTCAAAGCCGAGTCCGATATCGTCGTACTCGCCTTTTTTTATTGTGACATCAATGATGTCGGGACCGCGGTGAAGCTTCAATGTGATCTTCTTCTCGCAAAGCCTGAAGCGGTAGTCAAGCACGTCGCGTATATCGTGAGAGTTTACCGAGAGGAGTATATCCCCGGCAATGATGCCGTGTTTTTCGGCGAGTGACATTTTTTCAACCGATGTTATTGTGACCATGTGTTCTCCTTTCTGCGGTAGTTTGTTTGAATATCACACTTCAACAAAATTTATTTCATGTCCCGTTGCCGGGATGACCTTCTCTATAAGGTCGGATGTTTTTATTTTTAAGGTGGATGTGTTGATGCACGGATGCGCACCGAAATATTCTGCCCCGACAACGTCACGATCGATATAGAGTGTGACATTGTTTTCCGTGTCATTCGCAAGTCCGAAGACGGAGAGTGAGCCGGGGGTTATATCGAGGAACTTCTCCAAAAACTCCGCCGGAGCGAAGGAAAGACGCGATGAGCCGATCTTCTTTGAAAAATCCTTGGTTACAAACTGCTTTTCTCCGTCCATTAAGAGAAGATAAAACTTCGTTTTCTGCTGGTTGCATAAAAGCAGATTTTTGCATATTTTAACGCCGAGCATATCCTTTGCCGCGCGGCAGTCGTCCATTGTCATAGCCGCATCGTGGTCAACGCGGGTGTATTCTACGCCGAACGACTCGAGCAGATCGTAGGTGCGCATTTCTTTAGGCAGTCGCTCGTCTGTCGGACGGGTTGTGTAGAGTGTGGGATCGATGTACATTTAAAATTCCCCCTTGGGTCTTGCAAAATAAACTATAGCCAGTGTGATCGCGCATCCAAAGAGCACGTCTGACAAGAAGTGCGCGCCGATGACAACTCTGGAAAATGCAACAAGCGCAAGCCACACCGTAAGAGCCGTATAGAAAAGCGGAACGAACTTTTTTGCCTTGCCGCCGAGAAAGCGGAAATAGTATACCACCGAAAAGATAACCGTCGCATTTGCGGTGTGTCCCGACGGGAAGGAGAAATCTCCCGTGAACCACTGCGGCAGATACCATGCGGTAAAGTCGGCAATTCCTCCGTCACGCGGACGCAGACGTCCCCATGTGAGCTTGAGCGCCCAGATTATAACGAGCGTCAGCATCGCTGCAAGAGCACATCTTGTTGCCGTGTGAAAATATTTTTTCAGCGTTTGCTCGCTCATGAAGACCGCGCACATCACAAAAACGAAGGCAATCGCGGCTCCGATGAGCACCGCATATAAAACAATAAGCGGATGAAGCATTTCACCGTAAATGTATTTTGCGGTTTTCACCGTTGTGAAGATCGCTGTTCCGCCGCATCCGATAAATGTGAGTACTGCGAGAATCCTGGCTTTACCGCGAAAATCTGTGCACCTTGAAAAGTAGAGAGCCATGAGCGCGAAGTTGAATGAAGTAAAGAGCACCGCCGGAATTTCGCCGAGCACTTCAAACGCCCGACCGTACAGAGAGCCTCTGTTTATAACGGTACGGCTTATGTCAAGGTCATAGCGCGTTGCAAACACCAGCGCCGTGAACCAGAGAAGTATTCCTGCACAAAGAAATATTTTCGTTGTTTTTTTCATAAAAATAACACTGCGGACGAGGGAACAGCTTTATATTCCCCCGTCCGGATTTTAACTCTTACAAGCCGAGTGCTGCGGCGCCTATGATACCGGCATCGTTGCCGAGTGCGGCAATTTTAAGCTCGGGACGCATACCTCTTGCACCGGGATAGGTTTCCTTTTCGAGAATCTCATCAAGAGGCTTTGTGAGGTATTCGCCCTCGTTGCATATGCCGCCGCCGATAACGAGAATTTCCGGCTGGAATATATTTACAAGGCTGGCAAGTCCGCATCCGAGGTAGGATATGTACATGTCAACAACTTCTTTTGCCGCAGCATCGCCCATCTTCATGGCAGTGAATGCGGTTCTGCCGCTGACCTTGCCCTCTTTTCCAACAACCTCAGTCATGAGAGTTGCACGGCCGGATGCCTTGCACTCGTCAAGCTTTTCCTTTGTCATGTTGATAAGACCGGTAGCCGAGGAATAAGACTCAAAGCATCCGCGGCGTCCGCAGGTGCACGGTCTTCCGTTGTATTCGATTACCATATGGCCAAGCTCCGATGCCGCGAAGTTGAAGCCGGAGTAGAGCTTGTGGTCGATAACCACACCGCCGCCGACACCTGTGCCGAGCGTTACCATGATCATGTGTGCAACGCCGCGTCCGGCGCCGGCAACAGCCTCGCCGAGTGCCGCCGCATTGGCGTCGTTTTCTATGTATACTTTTTTGAGCGGAATGAAGCTCATCAGCACTTCCGAAATGTGGAAATTGTCAAAGGGGAGATTGTTTGCATATATAACGGTGCCGTTTGCCGGATCGATAGAGCCGGGAGCGGCGATGCCTGCGTATGCAATATCGTCAAATGTGATGCCCGCTTCATTTACAAGCTTTTTGCAAAGCTCTGCCATGTCAAATATGATTTCCTTGGCATCACGCTGTGCTTTTGTGGGGGTGCTTCCTTTTGCGACTATTTTATATTCGGAGTCTACAACGCCGATGGCGATGTTTGTTCCTCCGAGATCAATACCGATGTAATACATAGTGAGTGAATCCTTTCGCGGCCCATGCCATATACATAATTATACAATAATATTATAATTTATTTTTACCGTGATGTCAATAGTTTTCGGGTGAGGTGTTGACAAAAATCTGTAATTAGAGTAAAATGTATAGTGTAAAGATATAAAAGATACAACCCACGGAGGACAAATATATGAAGGTATTACTTGTAAACGGAAGTCCGCACGAGCATGGCTGCACATATACGGCACTGTCGGAAATAGCCGCACAGCTTTCAAAGAACGGAGTAGACTCGGAAATTCTGTGGCTTGGAACAGAGCCCATTCACAGCTGTCACGCATGCGGCGGATGCTATAAAGCCGGCAAAACGAGCTGTGTGTTCAAGGGTGACGCAGTGGAAAAGGCACAGCAGATCATGGAGGAGTGCGACGGCATCATCGTCGGCTCACCTGTACACTACGCCGGTGCATCCGGTCAGGTAACGAGCTTTATGGGCAGATTTTTCTACAGCTATTCCGCGAAGCTTGAGGGCAAGCCCGGCGCGGCGATAGTATCCTGCAGACGCGGTGGTGCATCTGCGGCGTTTGAGTCGCTCAATAAGTTTTTCCAGATATGCAACATGCCGCTTGTAAGCTCACAGTATTGGAACCAGGTTCACGGAAGCAATCCCGACGAGGTCAGAGCTGATCTTGAGGGTATGCAGACCATGCGTACTCTTGCTGACAACATGGCGTGGATGATAAAATCGATCGAAGCGGGAAAAGCGGCAGGCGTGCCGTACCCCGAGCGCGAAAAGAAGGTTCGCACCAGCTTTATTCGGTGATTGGCTTCGAATTCAAGCACTATAAATAAAACGGAAACCGCTTTGCTGCGGTTTCCGTTTTTTACATCTTTTGACAGCTTTTACCCTTAATCTTCTTTGCAATGTGCAAAATAACTCCCACAATAGCCGAGCCGACACTTATGCCGACTGCCATTCCGAGGAAGATCATGAGCGTGTTCTTTCCGTTTTTGAAAAGTGCTTCTTCGTTATAGAACAGGAGATTGTAAATCGTGTAGTAAAGTCCGCTTCCGGGGACGATCGGCACGGCACACGGCAAAAGGAACGTGAGTGCCGGTGCGCGGACGATACGCGCAAACGCTTCGGAATAAAGCGTCATTGCAGTTGCCGCGATAAACGCTGTTATTAACAGATCCGCGCCGAGATAGTACACAAGCTCATATACGGCGCAGGTGAAAAGACCGCCGAGTGCCGCCCACACCATGCGCTTGTGGCTTATTTTAAAGAGCATGGCAAAGCCGACTGTTCCGACAATGGATGTGATAAGTCTGACTACTACAGGTGACATTACAGACCACCTCCCAGCATGATAAGCGAGAGGGCGTAACCGAGTGCCATCATTGCTGCGGTTATAACCGCCTGAACCGCCTTCAGGGTGCCGGTCAGCGTGTCACCGCTGAGCAGGTCACGCATTGCGTTTCCGAGTGAAATTCCGGGGATAAGTATCATTATCGTTCCGACGATGATCATGCCGAGATTGTCACCGAATCCGATTCGCATACAAAGACAGGACAGAATACCTGCGATAAACGAAACGAGCATGATCTTGACGGTTTTGTTTATGTGATCGATATTTATGCGGTCAAGAAACGCCATGATAATGCCAACGAGTCCCGCTGCGAGTCCGTCAAGAAGTGTGCCGCCAAAGAAAACGGCAAAGCTTGATGCGGCGAGGAAATGGGCGATAACTGTGAGATGAAACGGGTAAACGCCCTCCTTCTTTATCTCGCGTATGCGTGCGTCCACAACGTCTATCGGCGGAACAGTTTCGCATATTTCGCGTGAGAGAGCATTGTATAGCTCAACTCGCGTCAGATGATTTGATGTTTCGAGTATACGCCTTGACTGCGTTGAATGAGAGCCGTCAGGCATGTATATAGCAACGAGTATCAGGGAATGAATAGAGAAAACGTCAACATGCTTTGCACCGTATGCGCGGCTGATTTTCTCTATTGCAAATTCAACACGGTGCACCTCGGCACCGCTGAGCAGTAACCCCTCGCCGATGTCGAGCGCGATGCGCAGAATATTGTCGGCATAGCTTCCGGTATATTCCGTCGGCTCGGGAAGTGTAATGTTTTTGATATCAGTCAATTTGACCTCTCCAATAAAATAAAGTCGTTAATGTTAGTATATCACATCTGATAATGTTTGTCAATCAAAATAAAATTCCGATGAAATTTTTTGAAAATTCCTCTTGACAAACAAAAAAATGTGTGCTAAAATGAATTAGCGCGTTAAAATGCGCATGAAAAACTGTGACCGGGAAACGGTAAAACCGTGACGGTATCACGAGATCACAGAGAGCTGCCGGTTGGTGAGAGGCGCGATCATACGGATACTGAATATTACTTCCCGAGAGTTGCGCCCCGAAAGGTGACCGGTAGGCGGCGACGCAGCGTCAGCGTTATAGGACGGAGGGTATCGGCGATTGCGCCCGTACTCGTAAAGGTCCACACCGTGAGGTATGGGCGAACAGAGGTGGTAACACGGGAATCCTCGTCCTCTGCAGTAAAAACTGCGGGAGGGCGTTTTATTTTGCTCCCCCGACTAAAGAAAGGAGCTTTTTTATGCTTGCAAAAATTCTCATGATCGTTTTGTTTTTCGCTGTCACGGTAGGTATCGGCATATATTGCCGTAAAAAAGCTACCGATGTCAACGGTTTCGTCCTTGGCGGGCGCTCTGTCGGACCGTGGCTGACAGCCTTCGCTTACGGTACGTCCTACTTTTCGGCAGTCGTGTTCGTCGGATACGCAGGACAGTTCGGCTGGAAATTCGGCATGGCGGCAACGTGGATAGGTATCGGCAACGCCATTATCGGAAGCCTTCTTGCATGGGTAGTGCTCGGCAGACGTACTCGCGTTATGACACATCATCTCGGCGCGAAGACAATGCCCGAATACTTTGAAAAGCGCTTTGGCTCAAAGGGACTAAAGCTTGCGGCGGCGCTTATCACGTTTGTTTTCCTTATCCCATACACTGCATCCGTATACAACGGACTTTCCAGACTTTTCGGTATGGCGTTCGCTATTCCATATGAGGTCTGTGTTATCGTAATGGCGGTGCTCACGGGACTCTATGTAATCCTCGGCGGATACATGGCAACCGCGCTTAACGACTTTATTCAGGGCATCATAATGCTCGTCGGTATTGTCGCTGTCATTGCTTCCGTGCTCATGGGACAGGGCGGATTTACCGAAGCGGTTAAAGCGCTGTCAAATGTTACCGACGCCACAGTGCCCGAGGGCATGCAGGGCGCGTTCACATCCATGTTCGGCCCTGATCCGCTGAATCTCCTCGGCGTTGTAATACTCACTTCTCTTGGTACTTGGGGACTTCCGCAGATGGTGCAGAAGTTCTACGCTATAAAGTCCGGAAAGGCTATCAGCAAGGGAACTATCATTTCCACGGTATTTGCAGTTGTCGTTTCGGGCGGATGCTACTTCCTCGGCGGCTTTGGCAGACTCTTTGATATTGGTAAAACCGCGTCAGGAGCGCTTGTTTACGACTCTGTAATTCCCAATATGCTTGCAACTTTGTCTGATATCCTCATCGGTATCGTTATCGTGCTTGTGCTCTCGGCATCGATGTCCACGCTTTCGAGCCTTGTGTTAACGTCGAGCTCAACGATAACCCTTGACCTCATCAAAGGCAATATCTCAAAGAATATGAGCGATAAGAAACAGCTTCTCATAATCAGAATATTTATCGCTGTGTTCATCATAATCTCCGCAGGAATTGCAATATTCCAGTACAATTCCGCAAGCACATTCATCGCACAGCTCATGGGCATTTCGTGGGGCGCACTCGCGGGAGCGTTCCTGGCACCGTTCATGTACGGCTTGTACTCAAAGCGTATAACCGTCGCTTCGGTGTGGGTAAGCTTTGCTGTCGGTGTTGGACTTACCGTTTCAAATATGTTCCTTAAGTTTATCGCATCCCCCATTAACGCGGGCGCTATTGCAATGGTCGCTACGCTCATTGCGGTGCCGATAGTATCGCTTGTAACTCCGAAGCCGAAAAATGTTGATACCGAGCAGATATTCTCCTGCTACGACAAAGAGGTTACGGTCCGCAAGAAGGTTTCAATCGGCGAAACCGAGGAAAAAGAATAAACAAAAAAGCGCTCCCGTTAATCGGGAGCGCTCATATTTTTACATATTAGCCTCGACATATGAAACTATGTCGCCGACTGTTTTGAAGCTCGGGATATCCTCATCGGGGACGACAACGCCGAAATTTTCCTCTATCGTCATAAGGATTTCCACAAGGTCAAGCGAGTCCGCGCCGAGGTCTTCCGCGAGCAGGGCGGATTCGGTTGCGGTGTCGGCATCACAGTGAAGCTGGTCTAAAATAATTGCGATTATTTGCTCTGTCATGGGGTATACCTCCAAAAGGGTTTGATGTCTATTGCGTATTTACATTATACATCATACTTTCGTTTTTTTCAAGTGGTGAGCGGGAATTTTTGAAAAAACTTGTTTGGAGGCAGGTGGCACTGCAACTGCAGTATTGACATTTTAAGTTAAATCCTGTATAATTATATTGTAATCCGACCACCTACCTCGGACACACACTGACATGGGAAAAGGGCAGACAGCTTAAGAGCTACGACAGCAACACCTACACCTACAACGCGAACGGTATCCGAACAAGCAAGACGATAGGTGGAGTAAAGCACACCTATATGCTTGACGGCGCGAAGATACTGAAAGAAACCTGGGGCGACAACACCCTCACAACATTGTGGGATAACGAGGAGAATATCTGCGGTATCAGATACAATGATGCGACATATTTCTTCCTCAAGAACCTGCAGGGTGACATTATCGCTATCGCTGATACTAACGGTGACGTAGTTGCACGTTACTCTTACGATGCTTGGGGTGTACCTACTATTGTTAGTGATACTTCGGGTGTCAACATTGCGACGGTGAACCCGTTCAGATACCGTGGTTATTACTATGACAGCGAAACACAGCTCTATTATCTCCAAAGCAGATACTACAACCCAACCATTGGTAGATTTGTGAATGCGGATGAGGCGGAAAATATAGTTTTCATTGGTCCTAAATTTAGAGCGTCATTGTTTGCTTATGTTAATAATAATCCTATTAGCAATAGTGATGAAGATGGTTATTTCTCTTTGAATGTATTGTTTGATTTACTGAACGATATCTGCTCTAAAATGATAGACAAACTTAAAACTTCCTTTACATCGCTATTAAAATTTAAGAATGGTCAAATTTATATTAGTACAGCAGTTATATCTGCAACTATAGATTTGATAATTGCTTTAATAATAAGTAAGTGGGTTGAAGGAACAATTAGGAGAATACTTAAGTTTGTGGTTAATATTTATTTTGCCAAGGGTGGTCAAAAGGGTATACTCATTGCTAAGAAGATTCTTAATTGGTTCGCAAAGGGATGTGGAAAATTTATAGGTAGTGTGATAATAAAGGTTATGGTTGGATTGGCAATTGGTGCAATGGGACTTGAAACCCCGGTGAAATCAGTTATGAACAGTATTGTTGAAAATTGTTTGTCGAGTATTCTTTCATTTGAGAGTAAATTGTTTCAACGAATTTCCAGTTTGGTATCTGCCTTTTCATCGATTGGTGGCCTTATTGCGTTCCTTTTGGATATAAGCGATTTTCAATGGGACGATTATTGGTCTCCGGGTGCAATTTTAATGTCGCTTTATGTCCCTACCGCAAAATTACCTAGCGTCTCATAAGTATGAAAATAATATTTTTATTATAATAAAAATCAATTGTATCATTTAGGAGGAAAATATTGGTATTATACAATAAAAGTCTACAGCCAATCAGTTGCATAATTAATGAAAATTTACGGTTAACTTTATATCCCAAAAGTAGCACCACAGTTGAAATTAATACTACCGATACAACCAAAATAGAATTATTACATATGTACGGTAGTAGCTACGGTAATTGCTTTGAGTTGGATGGAGTGTGTCAAATCGTATTAAATACAACGTTTATTTTCAAAAACATATCGGCGGATAGTATCATATATATAATACGTGAAAAAGTGCATTTTGAGTTGAGTTACACATACGATCGCTTCTTTTGCACCTGCCAAAATGCTCATATAGTACAAGAAATTCACGATGTTGCCGATAGGGATAGTTTATGCAGCGCGGTGTCCAACGTACATACTGAAGATGAAATACAGAACAGCATATTGGGTTTTATATTCGAAGGGCATTTTTTGCAGACAACTGTGTTGTTTGTTCTGTTTAAACTAACCTTTTGGGCAAATGGGTGGAAGTTTCCAGTGTGGTTGATATTGATATTTTGGGGTGTTGGATACTTACTTCGTTTAGCTGGAGAAAAATTGTATGACTCTGTTCAGAAAAGCATAGGAACACCGGAATGCCATATTTTACAGAAATATATTTCTCGTGAGTATATCCAGCGGTATTATGACAATCCGAGAAGAAATTGGATTGCTAATGATATAGAACGCGAATAGATGATGCAATAAAGATTTTTGGGGTAGTCGCATCTTCGGATGCGGCTATTCCTATATCCACAGTATTGACATTATTGCACAAATGAGGTATAATACTATATACAATACGAATACGATGCCGAGGAGCGTATCACAAAGGTTACGGACACAGACACCACTGCAAATCCGAACATATCTACAGTAACCGAATACACCTATGATGCACTCGGACAGCTCCTTTGCGAAACCCGTGACTGTGTTACTGTAAACACAATGACATACGACAACTACGGTAACATCACCACGAAGAACGGCAAGACATACACCTACGACTGCCCATGGAATGACCTGCTCACGAGCTACGACGGACAGAGCATCATCTACGATGCACAGGGCAATCCACTGTCTTACCTCGGACACACACTGACATGGGAGAAGGGCAGACAGCTCAAATCCTACGACAGCAACACCTACACCTACAATGCTAACGGCATCCGCACGAGCAAGACGGTAAATGGCATAACTCACACCTACAGACTTGACGGAGCGAAGATACTGAAAGAAACGTGGGGCGACAACACCATCACAACGCTGTGGGACAACGAGGAGAATATCTGCGGTATCAGATACAATGATGCTTCCTATTTCTTCCTAAAGAACCTGCAGGGCGACATTATCGCTATCGCCGATAAGGATGGCGAGGTAGTTGCGAGATACTCTTACGATGCTTGGGGTGTATGCACCATTGTTAGCGATACGACGACTGTAGGTATTGCGACAGTGAACCCGTTCAGATATCGTGGATACTACTATGATGCGGAGACGGGGCTCTATTATGTATCTAGCCGTTATTACGATTCTGAGATCGGTCGGTTTTTGAATAGCGATGATCCCATGTTCTTGGGTGTAACTGGAAATATTGCAAGCTATAATTTGTTTGCATATTGTGAGAATAATCCAGTCAATTATAAAGATCCATCTGGCTATGGTCCGGCCGGTACTATCATCGGTGTCATACTAGGTTTTGGATTAGGTGCTCTTTTGGTTCCTCGTGTCGCAGATTTGCTTAAATTACGAGGTTTGGGTCGAAAAGTATTCATCGCCCTTGGTGTGGCAGCACTTACAGGATTGGGCGCATATGTAGGGAACTATGTTGGAGAGGCAATTTTTGCAATATATAAGGCAGGAGGCGCATTTGCGCTTAAGATTAATAAAGCCATCGCAAATGGAATTGCAAAAATTGTTGGTGGTTCCTTAGAAGCAGCGAAAGGTAATGGATGGACCATTAAAATTGGCAAATATATGCTTCGTGTTATGACAAGCGGTGGAGGTCGAACTAATTATTTTAGACTGTCCCATATTACCAAAGGCACTTTGACGATTTTAGGAAAATTTTCTGGAGATAGAGGATTAACTCATATTCCTATTACGTTTAGTAATATCATTAAAATAATTAATCTGATCTTGAAGTTGCTGAAAAAATGATAGGAGGAAAACCTATATGGATGGTTTGCTTTGTGCAATTAATACTATTTATTATTCTACTATAAATGACATTAATTTTAATATGTCAAATAAAGAAATCACATTCAAGCTTACTTTGACTGATAATGAAAACATAAGCCATCATACTATGCAGTTTAAAAATGTTATGTC
>JAZTXD010000185.1:0-63502 GCA_045636265.1 Candidatus Flemingiibacterium sp. | reverse complement strand
AACTGCCGCTGCTCACTGCCGGCTTCGATTACCCTGGGGCTGTGCATGCACTTTTCTATCAGCTCCTCAAACATAGGAATATCGTAAAAGCTGAACACGCATCTGTGGTAGTTTTCATCAGTGATGTTGGTGAATTGGTGGTAAGTTTTCTTCGGGATTATCACTATCTGGTAGGGAGAGAGGGGAATATGCTTTTCCTCGGAAAGGAAAGTGGTGTTGCCGCCCACAAAAAGAAGAATTTCATGAAAATCGTGAAATTCCCGCTCAAGCGCCGCGCTGGTTCCCCTTGCGTGCTTGTATACTATCCATTCGTCGGTTACATATTTTGAGAATATATTTTTCACGCATATCACCTCCTATAATTACTATATAATATTTTTACCGAATTGTCAATATACTTTGTTATATTTTCAATTTACATTGCCTTTTAGATATGCTACAATAAAGAAAAAATCATATTAAAAAGGAGAAAATAATATGAACAACATGTTTGATCTTACAGGCAAAAAAGCTATTGTAACAGGCGGTACACGCGGCCTTGGTTACAGCATGGCAGAGGCTCTTGTTGAGGCCGGCTGCGATGTGGTAATCATCGGCGCTTCCGAGCGCGTGAATGAAGCTGCGGCGAAGCTCTCCTGCAAGGGCGTTCGCGCTGACCTTGGCATCAAGGAGGAAAACTACCGCGCATTCAACGAGAGCCTTGCACTTCTCGGCGGAGATCTTGATATTCTCGTTAACTGCGCAGGTATAATTCACCGTCATCCTGCTGAACAGTTCCCCTATGAGGACTGGGAAGCAGTACTTAATGTTAACCTTAATTCCGTATGGATTCTCTGCCAGGAGGCAGGAAAGGTTATGCTTGAGAAGGGCTACGGCAAGATCATCAACGTTGCATCCATGCTCACCTTCTTCGGCGGACAGACCGTTCCGGCTTATGCGGTTTCCAAGGGCGGCGTGGGACAGCTCACCAAGGCTCTCACTAACGAGTGGGCAGGCAAGGGCATCAACGTAAACGCTATCGCTCCCGGCTACATGGAAACAGACCTCAACACCGCGCTTATCAACAATCCCACCAGATTTGAGCAGATCAGCGCACGTATTCCCGCAGGACGTTGGGGTAAGCCTGACGACATGAAGGGACTCACAGTATTCCTCGCATCCCATGCCAGCGACTATGTATGCGGCGCTATCATCCCCGTTGACGGCGGATATATGGTTAAGTAATTAGGAGGGCACATACAATGAAAGCTTTAGTTTGGACAGAAAAAGAAAAAGTAGAGTTTGTTGAGCGCGACATGCCCGATTATGCGGGTAAGGTGCTTATAAAGGTTGCTTATGCCGGCATCTGCGGCTCTGACGTGAGCATATATCTCGGCAAGCATCCCAGAGCAAAAACTCCCCTTATCATGGGTCATGAGTTCACTGGTACCGTTGAGGCAATCGGCGAGGGTGTGAACACCAATCTTGCTGTTGGCGATAAGGTAGTTGTAAATCCGCTTTACTTCTGCGGACGCTGCCGCGCTTGCCTTGCAGGTAATACACACGTATGCAAAACTCTCCGTTTCTACGGCATCGACACCGACGGCGGTATGGCTGAATATGCCGCTATTCCCGAGAGCTGTCTCTTAAAGCTCCCCGAGGATATGGACTTTAAGCTTGCTACTCTTATTGAGCCTGCGGCCGTTGTTGTTCACGGACTTCGCATGATCAAGAAGATGTTCTACGGTTCTGCGGCTGTTATCGGCCTTGGCCCGATGGGACTTCTGAGCGCACTTATGCTCAAGGACAGCGGCGTATCCAAGCTTTTCTGCATCGAAACCAACGCACAGCGTATCGAAATGGCAAAGGCGCTCGGTCTTACCGTTCTCAATCCCCTTACCGATAACGTAAAGGAATACATCTGGGCTAACAACGACGACGAGGGTGTTGACATCCTTGTTGAAGCAAGCGGAAGTGCTCCTGCGGCAAAGATGATGACAGACATCACCGGCGTTCGCGGCGAGATCTTGCTTCTTAGCGTATTCAAGGAGCCGGCTCCGATCGATCTTCGCACTATCAACTTTGCTGAACAGCAGATCATCGGTACCCGTGTTTACACCGGTCTTGACTATAAGGATGCGATCGCATATCTGTCGAAGGACGGCGAAAAGCTCGCTCCCGTAATCTCTCATGTTAAGCCCCTGTCTGAAGGTCAGGCTGTATTCCAGGAGATCATCAGCGGTCAGACCAATACCATGAAGGTACTCTTAAAGGTATCTGAATAAACGCTCCAAATATAAACCTCACATAAAAAGAATCATCTGCCGCTACCAAAACTGGCGGCAGATGATTCTTTTTGAAGATTACTGCTTATTGAATCCTTTTATTTTTTCGGACGGGGATATGCCGAACATTTTTTTGTATTGCTTATAAAATCCCGAATAATCTGCAAAACCGCATTCCATTGCGGCAACAGTCGCCGCTTCGCCGGCCATGATCTTGTGATAAGCGTTTATGAGCCGCTTCTTTATTATGAATTTGTACAGCGGAATATTCATCTCTTTCCTAAAAACATGCGAAAGAGAAGAGGGGGATATCATACATTCCTTCGCAATTTCGTCAACTGTGATTTTCCTTGTAATGTTGTTGTTTATGTATTTGACCGCATTTGTTACATAGGTGCTCTGGGAGTTTTCGGATATCTGCGTGTTGCTTTTTTCTGCGATTTCAGACAGCAGCAAAACCAAAACGGAATAAAGAAGCTTGTCTGCACTGCTGTCGGAAAGATTTTTGATAAGCTTTTCAAAGAGATACGCGGTATCCTTGTCCGCCTTTATGATTATCGGATGCTTCATGGCTTTAGCGGTAAGCCCAGCTAGCTCGGGGATATCGTAAAAATTGATAAGACAGCGGCAATAGTCCTCTTGTCTTGCGTGAATTGCGACCTGATGATAGGTTTCCTTTGGAATTACGATGAGTGAATCCGGGGCTATTTTGGTGTGAATGCTTTCGGTGATAAACTCCGCGCTTCCGCCCATGAAAAGAATGATCTCGTGGAAAACGTGAAACTCCTTGCCAAATTTGGCGCTTCTGCCTCTGGCGTATTTGAAGGTGATATCTTCCGTTTTGATGTAGTGCTCAAACAGTGTGTTCATCTGCGCCCCCAAGTTTAAGATGATTTACTACCTATATATTAGCTCATTTTAGCAGGATTGTCAATATCAAAAGTGAAATAAACCATATACATTGATAAAATTAAATATTATACTTAAACTGAAGGCGCGACTGCCATCGGAAAGGAAGACAAGTATATGAAAGACAAAATAATAAGTGCCATTGAAGAGCACAAAGTAATTGCGATACTGCGCGGCATCCCCGGCGACAAGATTATACAGACTGCCGAGGCTCTCTACGAGGGCGGAATCCGCCTTATCGAGATAACCTACAGCGCGAACGGCTCCACACCGCACGAGAAAACCTGTGCAAATATCAAGAAGCTCTGTGAGCATTTCGGCGACAGACTTTGCGTTGGCGCAGGTACTGTAGTATCAACCGAGATTGTTGATATGGCTGCTGCTGCAGGCGCGAAATATATGATCTCGCCCGATACAAATGTGGATGTAATCCGACGCACCGTGGAGCTTGGGCTCGTTTCCATGCCCGGCGCACTTACCCCTACCGAAATACTCACCGCACACTATGCTGGAGCAGACTTCGTAAAGCTGTTCCCAGTGGGAGCGCTCGGTACTGCATACATAAAGGGCGTATGTGCGCCAATCAGCCATGTTAAGCTTATGGGCGTTGGCGGAGTGAACGAGGATAATGCCGCAGAATTCATCCGTGCAGGTGTAATTGGCGTTGGCGTTGGCGGAAACCTTGCCAACAAGAAGTGGGTTGCCGCAGGTGAGTTTGACAAGCTCACGGATACCGCACGCAAGCTTGTTGACAATGTAAAAAACGCATAAATATACAAGGAGAATATTATGAAAAGAATTATTACTTTCGGCGAAATAATGATGCGCCTTAACCCCGAGGGATACCTTCGTTTCGTTCAGGCGGACAAATTTGAGGCTACATATGCAGGCGCTGAGGCAAGCGTTGCCGTTTCGCTTGCAAACTACGGCATGGATGCGGCATTCGTATCCAAGGTTCCCGCTCACGAGATCGGTCAGAGCGCTATAAACGAGCTTCGCCGCTTCGGTGTTGACACAGACCTTATGGTTCGCGGCGGAGAGCGACTCGGCATCTATTTTGTTGAAAAGGGAGCATCCCAGCGTGCCTCCAAGGTCATCTACGACCGCGCAGGCTCCGCTATCGCAAAGGCTACCGCATCCGATTTCGATTGGAAGAAGATATTTGAAGGGGCAAATTGGTTCCACTTTACAGGAATTACTCCCGCACTTGGCGGCGAAATGCCTGCAATCTGTCTTGAAGCTTGCAAGGCGGCAAAGGAGCTTGGCATCAAGATAAGCTGTGACCTCAACTACCGCAAGAAGCTCTGGACAAACAAAGAAGCAGAGGCTGTTATGTCCACTCTCATGCCCTATGTTGACGTTTGCATTGCAAACGAAGAGGATGCAAAGGACGTATTCGGCATCGAGGCTGAAGGTACCGACCTTACTGCCGGCAAGGTAAACCACGACGGTTACATCAGCGTTGCGCGTCAGCTCACCGAAAAGTTCGGTTTCGAAAAGGTTGCTATCACCCTTCGCGGAAGCATTTCCGCGTCGGACAACGAGTGGGCGGCTATGCTTTATTCGGATGGCAAGGCTTCCTTCTCTCCGAAGTATCTTGTACATATCGTTGACCGCGTTGGCGGCGGCGACAGCTTCGGCGGCGGTCTTATATACGCGCTCCTCTGTGACTACGATGACCAGAAGGCAATAAACTTCGCAGTTGCGGCTTCCTGCCTCAAGCACTCCATTGAGCACGACTTCAATCTTATGTCTGTAGCTGAGGTTGAAGCTCTTGCAGGCGGAAACGCATCCGGCAGAGTTCAGAGATAAGCGAAGATTTTGGCGCAAAATATTACCACCGGTTCACTTGAACCGTGAACCGGTGGTGGATACCGTTATTTCAAAGCATCAAAATGCTCTTTTGTGATTTTCTTGACTACCTTAAACAGTCCTAAAATACCAATCAGGTTCGGGATTATCATAAGACCGTTCATGGTTTCGGAGATGCTCCATATAAGGTCAAGCTCGCCGACCGTTCCGATAAATACGATTGCAACGTAGATATATCTGTATACTAAAATGGCCTTCGGGTGATTCTTGAAGAGATATCCGACGCAGACCTCGCCGTAGTATGCCCAGCCGAGAATTGTGGACAGCGCGAAAAATACTGTTGCCAGTGTTACGCCGATTCCGCCGATTCCGGGGATGATTTTATTGAAGGATGCGATGCTCAGTGCCGCGCCCTCAAATTCACCGGTGTTCCAGACTCCGGCGGTGAGTACGACAAGACCTGAAAGAGTACAGATTATAACAGTGGTGAAGAAAACCTCAAACATTCCCCAAAGTCCCTGCTTAACGGGGTCTTTGGTGCTCGATGCGGCGTGGGCTATAGGTGCGCTGCCAAGACCGGCTTCGTTTGAGAATACACCGCGCGAGAAGCCGTAGTGCATGGCAGTGAGAACGCCGTATCCGGCAACACCGCCGGCGGCGGCCTTGAAGTTGAACGCTTCTCTGAATATAAGAGCGAACGCCGCGGGAATTTCTTTAAAATTGATAACAAGAGCAACAACCGAGCAAAGAACGAAGAACACCGCCATAAAGGGAACCATCTTTTCGTTAACGGCCGCGATACGCTTCATTCCGCCAAGGATAACACATGCGGCGAGAATCATAAGTACGATACCGGTTATCCAAGGCTTTACTCCCATTGTGCTCTCGAGCGCAATGGCGATGGAATTTGACTGTGTTGCGTTACCCGTGCCAAGGCAGGCGAGCATGCCGAAAACGGCAAACAAAACGGCAAGCCATTTGATACCGAGTCCGTTCTTTATGTAGTACATAGGTCCGCCTACCCATTCACCCTTCGCGTTCTTCTCGCGGAATTTAAGAGAGAGAACGATCTCGGAGAATTTTGTAACCATTCCGAGAAGGGCGCTCACCCACATCCAGAATATTGCGCCGGGGCCGCCCATTACGATAGCCGTGGCAAGTCCGGCAATGCTGCCGGTGCCGATTGTGCCCGCCATAGCGGTTGCAACCGCCTGGAAGGGAGTTACGCCGGAGCCGTCACTTGTGTGCTGTTGCTTTGAAAAAATACCGAGTATGGTATTTTTCATCATGTATCCGAATTTGCGGAACTGCAAAAATCCGAGGGACCATGAGAACACAAGTCCTGCGCCGATGAGCAGCGCAAGCATTATCGGTCCCCACACGATATTGTTTATAGCTGTGTTTATATTACTTATGATTTCCATTGCTAGTCCTTGTATGTCTTTCTTACTTTTATTTGTCTGCTTTTTCGGGCAGCATGCAAACGTCACGCTTGTTTGTTGAGAGCACGACCGAGGTTCGTGTCATTGATACACCGTTTATATATTTGATGTACTTGATGATCTCCTCGAGTGCGCTTCCCGATTTTGTTACCACCTTGAGGATGAAATCAAAATCTCCGGCGATGTAATAGCACTCGGCAATCGAGTTGTTTTCGTTGACACGCTCCACGAATTCGTCGTAATATTTCGGGTGCTCAAGGCTGACGTATATGAATGCTGTGAGGTCGCGTCCGAGCGTATTCTGGTTGATGATCGTGGTGTACTGTTCAATCAGACCGGATGCTTCCATTTTCTTTATGCGTTCAATAACAGCCGAGGTGGATAAATTTATCTTTGCGCCGATGTTGGTTGCATTTTCTCTTGAATTTTCCTTAAGACACACTAAAATTTCGTAATCTATAGAATCCAATTTTACCCCTCCGTTTCCCATAAAATTATACACAAAACAAAAAGAAAAGTAAATATGTTCTGATGATATAAGTATTTTTTTCTGTATTTTTTTGTCACAAAAAATATTTTACTGTTTTAACGTGATAAAACGAAGCGAAAACGAAATATTTTTGGCTGTATTTTGAGATTTGGGAGCTTTTTTTGTGTATTTTTCAAATAAACCATATTATTTTCTGAAAAATGCCGATTCTGTGAAACTCGTGATGAGGCAACATGCCGCAGTGTGAAAAAGCACATTTGTTATTGAAATTTTATCTGCGGCATGGTATACTGAAAAAAAGGAGTGTGATTAAATGTCTGACAAATCCAAATACTTTAACCTTACTTCAGATCCCGAAATACTGCGCCGCCACTATGCCGAAAAGCGTCTGTGGCAGGGTATACCGTCAATCGGCATGTCAAAGGGCGGCCGCATTTTTGCTACGTTTTATTCCGGAGGCATACGCGAGAACGTCGGAAATGCCTCGATGATTATAATGTCCGACGATGACGGCTTAACGTTTTCCGAGCCGATACTTGTGGCACAGCCCGACGAAACGCACCGCACATACGATGCCTGCTTCTGGCTTGACCCGCTTGACAGGCTGTGGTTTATATTCAATCTGATGCCGCATCACTCCGTGTGGGCAACCATATGCGACGATCCCGATGCCGACGAGCTTGTGTGGAGTGAACCGAAGGAGATCGGCTTTGAGATAATGATAAATAAGCCGATCGCCCTAAGCACCGGCGAGTGGCTCTTCTCAACTGCCGCATGGCGTCCGGGAATATGGACCAATCTCAACCCGAGCCTTGAGTCAACACGCGAGGAGCGCGGCATTTTCATCTTCAAAACGAGCGACAACGGCGCAACCTTCACAAAGCACGGATATACCAAGGTTCCCTTCGTAGATTACGAGGAGCCGATGATGCTCGAGCAGGAGGACGGCGTTATCCGTATGCTTGTTCGCACCCAATACGGTATTGCGGAAACATTCTCACACGACCGTGGAAAAACATGGAGCACCGCTGTAAGAAGCGACATCAAGGGACCGTGCTCACGCTTCCACATAAGAAGACTCTCCTCGGGCAGAGTAATGCTCATCAATCACCACGAGTTTAAGAACAGAGATAATCTCACAGTCTACCTCTCCGATGACGACGGCAAAACATGGCCGCACAGACTGCTTCTTGACGAGCGCAACGAGGTTTCCTACCCCGACGCTGTGGAGCATAACGGATTTATTTACATAATCTACGACCGTGAGCGCGGGGACGCCAAGCGTTGCATTGAGGATGTTTACGGCGATGCACGCGAGGTGCTTATAGCAAAGGTGAGCGAGGAGGATATTCTCGCAGGAAAGCTCGTAAATCCCGAGAGCAGACTGAAGCATATCATCAGCAAGCTCGGTGAGTATAAGGGCGACAATCCCAATCCGTTCTTCGAGATCGGACGCTGCGAGAGCAACGCCGCGGCTGCACGAATGCTTGCCGACAACTTTGACAAGGCGACCGTTCTCACAAGAATTTTCGATACATTCCCGGTGAAGTGCGCGAATCTGCACAAGATGGATACAGAGCGCTTTGATAAGCTCATGGAGGAATACGAAAAGGCAGACGGTGTTGACGTTAAAATCGTCGAAGAAATGATTACAACTATCCGTCGCTCCGAGGAGGACGGACTTGATACCACGCCTATCGTGAGCCGCATCAAAGCTGTGATTGACGAGAGTCTTGCAGAGGATATAAGCGTTAACGAAATCTCACAGCGTGTGGGAATGAGCCGCTTCTACATGGCGCATGTTTTCAAAAAGTATACCGGCACAACCGTTACCGATTACAGAAATGAGCAAAGACTTGCCAAGGCTAAGAGATTGCTTATTTCGGGCGACATGAAGATAGCTGATATTGCATGCGAGAGCGGCTTCTCAAGTGCAAGCTATTTCTCCAAGAAATTCCTTGAGAGCGAGGGCATTTCACCGGCTGATTATCGGAAGCTTCACAGATGATTCTGTGCTGATGTCACAAAAAACAGCCGCCCGTACTGCTTGTACGGGCGGCTATTGTTATTATTGAGAGAATCAGTTGTCTTCCTTTACGGCTGCAACGGATTCGTCAAACATTGCGGTGACCTTATCCGCGGGCTTCTTTGAGAGAAGCGAACCGATTACGGTTGCAAGCATGCCAACGATAAATCCGGGGAACAGCTCGTAGATGCCGGTTCCGGAGAGGAACGCGATCCACAGAACAACAGTAAGTGCGCCGGCAATAATGCCTGCGAGTGCACCCTGATATGTAATGCGCTTCCAGTAGAGCGAGAGGATGATAACGGGACCGAATGCGGCACCGAATCCTGCCCATGCGTTTGAAACAAGGTCCATGATCGAACCTGCTCCGGGAGCGATTGCGATGAAGAATGCAATTATTGAAATTGCTATAACAACTCCGCGTCCAACCCAAAGGATTTCTTTGTCGGTTGCATTCTTTTTGAAGATCGGCTTGTAGATGTCACTTGTGAACGCAGAGGATGCAACGAGAAGCTGGGAGTCCGCGGTACTCATGGCAGCCGCGAGAATTGCGGAAAGGAGAAGTCCCGAGATGAATGCAGGGAAGAGATTTCTTACCATCTTGATAAATACAAGCTCCTGCTCGCCGTTGGATGCAAGCTCGGGCAGATAGATGCGTCCAACGATACCGATAACAACAGCCATCGCAAGTGTGATAACAACCCATGTGGTTGCGACACGGCGTGAGGTCTTGATCTTCTTTGCGCTGTCAATAGACATAAAGCGTACGATGATGTGAGGCATACCGAAGTAGCCGAGACCCCATGCAAGACCGGAAATTATAGATTTTATGCTGGTGCCGTCAAATTTACCGGAGGTGAAGAAGTTGAAATAGTTGGGAACATCTGCGGTGATTGATTCAACAGCGCTCATATCAGTTACCAACATAACGGCAATAGGTGTGATTACCAGTGCCGCGAGCATGAGGAGCGCCTGGAAAAAGTCGGTGTAGCAAACCGCTTTGAATCCGCCGGTAAAGGTGTAAAGAATGATAATCAAAGCGAAGATTATCATGGAAGGAACCATGTCAAGATCAAATACAGTTTTGAAAAGTGTTGCGCCTGCCTTGAAGCCGGATGCAACGTAAACAGTGAAACAGAAGAAGAAAATTACGGCGCATACAATCTGAAGGGCCTTGTTGGATGCAGCAAAGCGGTTGTTTAAATACTGCGGAATGGTAATGGAGTTGCCTGCTTTTTCCGAGAAAACGCGCAGACGCTTTGCGATAAGGAGCCAGGAAAGATAGCTTCCTATTGCAAGACCGATCGCAACCCATATCTCGCCGAATCCCGCAACGAGGATTGAACCGGGAAGACCCATGAGAAGCCAGCCGCTCATATCGGAAGCCTGGGCGGAAAGACCGGTTACAAACGGTCCCATTTTTCGGCCGCCGAGGAAGTAGTCGCTTTCTCCGTCATCCTTTGATTTTGCCATGATCACAAAACCTATTGCAATCATTGCCAGAAAATAAAAGACAAATGCTAAAATTTCGCCTATCATTGTGAGTCACCTCTCTATATTAATTTACTAAAGTATAACACAAATGAAGCGTAATGTCAACAATCTTGCATGTTTTTTTAAAAAAATGCGTGAGTTGGGGTCAAAACACATTGTTTTTGAAAGATGTTTGGTTGCTATTTGCGAATAGAACGTTTTTATAGGTTCCAAATCTTAATATGATAACTCCCATTATTTGGGGGCATAATAGCAGTAACCAATGTGTAATAACGTTATTACACATATTTCACAAAAGGAGTCGCATCGGGATTCAGAAATATCTAATATTTAATAAAACGGCATCAATAAAGAAACATGCACTCCAACAGTAAATAACTTTGGAGTGCATGTCGTCTTTATATGCTATTTTTTTAAAATTTTCTTTACCAAAAATTTTAAGTTATCTTTAAAACCGTTCCTTGCGTATTTTGATGAAATATAGTTGTAACCGCGCTCTGAATACAATTTCCAGAATTCTTTGCGGTCGGAAGGTTTAGCGGCGCTTCTTTCAAGCTGCGGCTGTCTTCCGTATGTTTCGCTTTTGCGGAAGGTTACATCGGATTTTGAAAATTCAAGGAGCTTTTGTCAATATGCTATATTTTCTGCTTTTTCTGATGTTGCCGTATATTCTTGCTTTTTGTAAATAAAATGTGAAATAACTTGAAAATAACACTGATGTGTGTTAGAATGATAAAGGGATGAATTGAAATTTTGATGGGATGATTTACGGTTATGATACATGCAAGAGAGTTGTCCTTTTCCTATGGGAAACGCAAGATTGTTGACGGACTGAATTTCGATGCGGTGCGCGGTGAATGTATTGTTTTTGCCGGTCCCAACGGCTCCGGTAAATCAACGGTGCTCTCACTTGCGGCGGGAATTCTTCTGCCACAGTCGGGAAACATTTTCGTTAACGGAAATGTCGGATATGTCCCGCAGGGAACCGCACTTTTTGAAGATGCGACAGTTGCAGAGAACCTCCGCTTTTTCGCGGGTATGGCACATGTTGATGTTCCGACAAAGCTCCCCTTTGCTCTTGAAAGGTTTAAGAGCAAAAAAGTATCGGCGCTTTCCGGCGGAATGAAAAAACAGGTCAGCATCGCGTGTGCAATGCTCGGGGAGCCTGATGTTGTATTGCTGGATGAGCCGTGTGCGGCGCTTGATATCAGCTTTCGCGCGGAGCTTATAAATATGGTTCTTGCATGGAAGGCTGAAGGACGCACAGTGCTCTACGTCGGTCACGATCCGTCGGAATTTCACCCGTTTTTCGACAAGCTCATCTTTTTGGGTGAGAAAACACAGACGTATGACCGCCGGACATTTCCGTGCGGCGACGAGGTAACGTTTGCCGAGAACTTCAGAAGATTGTTCGGCACCTGTATATGAGAATATTAACAACATATGTTGATATTAAAATAAACCACTATTAAGGAAAGTGAGAAACAGTTATGGAAGAAAAAAGAGAAATTAACCTGATTAAGATATTTTTCATTATCTTGGCAGTAATACTTGCCGCGGCTATACTTGTTGTCGGCATAGGCGCGTCACTTAACTCGGATCCGCTGGAGCAGATATCCAAGGCTTCGGATAAGAGCGAAAGTGCCCTGAAACAAAGCGATTTCTATACCGAGGCGCAGGATTTGTACAACAAAGGCAGCGTTGGTATTTATTGGAATCTTCAGAAGTTAACCGAACAGCTTGCCGGCTACGGCATAGATATTGCATTCAGTGCTAAGATGCATATGAACCAAGAAGATAATGCATATCTTATGAATGCGGTGGCTTCAATAGCAGGCGACCAGCTTGTTGACGCAACCGTATATATTGATCCGAGTAAGGTTTTGGCATCGTGCTATGAGCTTCTCGGTGAGGATACCTACGGTATTAATCTCACTAACTTCAAGGAAAATTTTGCCAATTCTGTTTTCGGTGAAAACGGAGCGTACTCGCTTGGTATTACGGAAGAGCATTTTGCCGAAATGGAATCGTACATAGAGATAAGCAAAACCGTGCAGGATCTCGAGAAAGATGCCGCAGAAATTGTGGAAGACTTCTGGAGCATGCTCAAAACTTCTCTGAAAGAGGATGCCGTTATATCAAGAAAAAAGGGCAGTGTTGATTTTGTCGATCAGACTGTAAAAACCAACGATATCGTAATCACTCTCGAAGCCGAGGCTGTGGCAGCGGTTGTTGAAGATGTTTTAGTGTACCTGAAAGACAGTGAAGCTATTGCCGCTTTACTTGAGAAATATCAGGAAGTATTCTCTGTGAATTACGGTATTGATATGGGAATTTCTGAAGAATACCGTAGCGGTCTTGAAGATGCTTTGGCAACCATTGACGAGCTTTATGCAGAAACAGAGGATGCTTTGCTTGAGGTTGTTGTGAGCATTGCAAAGTCCACAAAAGAGATTATTGGTGTTAATGTGCGCATGGTAGACGGCGAAGAGGAAGTGAAGATTAACGCAATCTGCGGTCCTACTTGGAAAAATATCACAGAGATCAATATTACGGTTGAAAACGATGATATATCTGAACTTTCCTATCTCGTCAAGGAAAACAGCAAAAAGGCATTTGATGCCGAGTTTAAAGTTGTTTCAAACGAAGAAGTCTTAATGGACGCAACAGCCACATGGGATAAGGAGCTTGGCGATATCGAAATTGCTATAAACGGATACGCCAGCGAGGCCAGCTTTAAGCTTGACGGTTCCATTAAGCTGGAAGGCAAAAAGAGATCGCTTACTCTTGATTCGATCGAAGTAAACGGTCAGACTGTGGAAATCGGCGGTTTTGTGATTACTGTCAATACCGACGACAAGATGCCGAGTGTTGGCGACTATACCGATATTCTTACAATGGATGAGAGCGGTATTGAAAAAATTGTCGGTGACATTCAAACGGCTGTTCAAGAGATAGGTATGGCAATATTTTCTGCAGTTCAGTAAGTAATATAATTAACAACAAATGCTAAAACGGGATTTAAAACTGTTTTTTCGCAGTTTGCTTTCCTCATGCGGATTGCTTATTATTCTCATTTTGGTTTGCACACTGATTTGCACTGTGATTGTGCAAAGTGTCGGTGAGGCGTATACCCCTGTAAAAGTTGCTATAGTTGATAACGAGGATTCGGTGTTAAGTCGAATCCTCGTTCGCGCAGTAGCACAAACTGAGCAGATTTCGGAGATTATGCAAACCGAACGCATGAAGGAAGCGGACGCAAAGGATGCACTGAAAAACGGTGAGTGTGCGGCTATAGTCGTTCTGCCGGAAGGCTTTTTGGAGGATATTATACACCTTCGTGAAGCCGGCGGAGATATCGTTGTTTCCGAGAAGCTTGCCTCGCATGTTGCTATTGTAATTTCTGCTGCAAGAGCAGGCGAAGTGCTCCTTGCGGCGGGACAGTACGGCATATACTGCGGCGAGGAGATTCTTTTGCAGTACAATGCAAGCTACGAAGATTTCGAGAGATTTTATCAAACCGGCAATCTTTCCTTGCTTGAAGAGGCGGCAGGGGCAAATCAAAAATATTTCAGCGAGGAAACGGTTTCCTATATGTCAACCGGTTTGAAAAGTGAGTCATATTTCGCGCTGTGCTGGACTGTGGCTGTGCTGTTTTTGTGCTCGCTGTTTTTTGTACCGCTGTTTTTGTCTGACTGCACACATTCGCTTTTGTCAAGGCTTTATACACTCGGTGTCGGGAATATAGCGTTCATACGCTGTAAGATAAGTTTGCTCTGGGCTTTCAGACTCATACTCCTCGCGCTTGCGGCGATACTTTTGATGCCACATGCGATTACGGTTTGGGGCGGTTATGCGCTCCCGTGCATCCTCTTTGGAACGCTCTACATTACCCTGATAGGCGCATGTCTTACAATGTGCTTTGGCAATGGAATCACGGCGAACATCGTGTTTGCTGTGTCGGGAATTTTCCTGTGCGGCGGCATAGTACCGCGGCAACTGCTCCCCGATGTTGTTACAACAATAGGTAACTATACACCGTTTGGAGCGGCAGGGGCGATTTTATCACCTGTATTTGGTGGCGCACCTGGCGTATTGGCGCTTGTATTGGCGATTGTGTATGCTGGCGTTGCTGTGGCGATGATAATACTTCACCTTAACGGCATCCGTGCCGGGAAGGGGGAGGCGCAGATATGAATGCGTATGTATTTGCGGCAAAGCGACTCTTGAGATCGGCAGGCTTTGGGCTGTTTTTGTTTATCAGTGCGGTGGCTGTGTTTTTCGCTCCGCTTATCGGGCGCGAGGAAACTGTGCCGCCCGGCGCGATTGTGGACGAAGATAACAGCGAGATTTCAAAGAAGGTTGAAGAGCAGCTTATCGGTATGGACTTTGTCCTTTGCGAAAGCGAAGAAGAGTTGCTCGAGGGAATCGAAAGTGAGGAGTATAACTGCGGAGTCGTACTTCCGGACGGATTTGGGGAGCGGCTCATGGCAGACGAGCTTGACGGGGCGGTCAGATTTATAACCTCTCCCACTTCATTTGCACCGGAACTTTACAGGACAAAGGCGGCGGCGTCTGTTTTTAGCGCATATGCGCCGTACATAACGGCGGATTCGCTTGAATATATCGGAACAAATTCAGAAGAGGTTGTGGCAAAATATGAGGAGCTGACGGAAAGCGGATATCTTTTTGGCTTCGATGTTGTTATCGGAGAAACGGAGATTATCCCCGAAAATGAGAGATCACGCACGTACACCTTGGCGGCAGGAGCGATCTTTCTGTTTGCACTGCTTGTGTACGGCTCATCTGATGTTTCGGTACGCGATTGCGGCTCGTTTGTGAGAAGAATCGGTGTAAGCGGTACGGTTAAAAATGTACTTGTGCCCGGCGTATTTGTGCGCGCAGTTTTTGCGATGCTTGCGATGTGTGCGGCACTTATTCTTGCCTTTTTTGTGAGTGGGGAGCGTTTTTGTGTTGGGCTGATACCACCGGTATGTGTTTACATTCTCATGCTTTCGGCATTCAGTGTACTGCTGTCGGTGATTTTCAGAAAAGCGGCACATGTTCAGACGGTTTCCTTCTTTATTGTGCTTTTGTCACTGGTGCTGTGTCCGCTGTATTTCGACGTGACGCTGGGGCTGCCTTGGGTGATGCCGTTCAGATATCTGCTTCCCACATATTGGATGTGGGTGGCGGTCGATCACACCGCGATTTGCGCGGTCGCGGCGATCCTTATGCTTCCGATTTCGGTGCTGCTGATAACGCTTAAGTGGCGGAGAAATATCCCGGATCTTATTGAACAGTAGAAAAGTTTGGTCGTCGCAAGATCATTTATGGGTCTTGCGACGACATTTTGTATGTTGTGCACAAAAAATGGCTAGGAAATTATACGGTGCGAGATGCTCAAAAGATTGACAAATTTTTACCTACATGGTATAATATTATACACAAATGCCCATTTGGGTAACTTCATTTTTTGGAGGAATTATTCATGAAAAAATTAAGACTTATTGCGCTCGCGGCGGCAATTATCATGCTGTTGCCAATAATCGCAGCGCCTGCGGCGGCGGATTCTTCGTGGGCTGTATTTGAGCCTTTCGAGGGAGTGGACGAGCCTGTGCCGGCCGGCAATCTCTTATCGGACAGCTCCTTTGACGACGAAGCATCTCTTTCCAGATGGAATCCAAACGGTCAGTCTATGGATTTTATTGATTCAAAGACCGGCGGATATCTGCGTTGCTACAATATTCCGAACCCCACTATTGCCTTTGATTTCAAGCAGGATTCAAAGCAAGTGATTCCTGCCGGAACTTATAAGTTTACAGGCTATTTCAGAACCGCATATGAGGGCGAGCTTACCGAGCTTCGTTTCCATATCTATGACAAAAATCATCCCAAGAATGCGGGTGGAGTGTGTACATATTACCTTTATCCTACACATGACGAGTGGCTTAAAGTTGAATTCTACATAACTCTTGACAGCGATTTTACAGGAATCAGAGTTTGTGGCGGCCCCTGGACCGAGTTTATCCAGTCCTATTGCCTTGACAACTTCTCCCTGGTTCCGAGCGCTATTCCTTCCGATTATCAGGCTCCCTCACATTTCGGAACAAAGATAGATAGATTCCAGGCCGTTGCAGCCAACAACGGTTCTGCTCCCACATACGGTGAATGGGATCCCGAGGCTGAAAAACAGTATGAAGTACAGGGTATCATGATGAACCGTGATATCGACTTTATCGGAAGCTGTAGCCCCGCGGGAACCAGTGTTACCGAAAAGATGCTCAAGGATTACGTGTACCAGTACAGAAATACTCACGTAACCGACTTTATGATCAACATTTTCTGTCAGGTTGCGGCATACCCGTCTGAAGTTGCAAATGACTTCCTTGATCAGTATTATTACTACCAGAAAACTGACAAGAATCAGGTTAACAGCAACCACAAGATGGCGTACATCATGTACGAGCGCAAGGATCTCGACTATATCGAGGTGTTCTGCGAAACATTCCCCGAGATCGGCATAAACCCATGGCTTTCTTACCGTATGAACGACGCGCATGGCGTTGATAACCCTGATTCTAAGGTTGGAGCGTATGAGTTCTTCTCGAACCACCCCGAGTACAGACGCGTACAGCATCCTTCAACGGTAAATGCGTATTACAACAATCTGTTTGACTATACTCACGAAGAAGTACGTGAGTTCATGCTCAAGGTTATCAACGAGTCGCTCGACAGATACGATTGCTACGGCATCGAGCTTGACTTCCAGCGTGATATTTGGGTTTGGCATATCGGCGGTGAGTATGCAGGTCTTGATATCCTCACCGAGTTCATGCGCGAGGTTAACCGTCTTGTAAGTGTTTACGAGGAAAAGTACGGTCATGAAATCAAGATCGCAGTTCGCTGCGCATCCGAAATTCAGACTAACTACGATATCGGTTACGATATTATCACATGGGCAGCCGAGGGCCTTATGGACGTGGTTAACCCCACCGCAAGATGGCACACCAACGATTACAACGTCCCCGCAGGACTTTGGGCATCCGTGATGCATCCGTACGGAGTTGAGGTTGCTCCCGGTCTTGAGTGCCTTGTTAACCTCCAGCCTTCAAAGAACGATAACCAGTACAACTCATTCGAAACTGCATGTGCGGCTGCTGCAAACTGGCTCTCGCAGGGCGCTGATAAAATCTACATGTACAACCTCTTCCTCGGACTTTCTCACACTATGCCTGAGGAAGACCGTCTTGTGACAGCCGAAAATAACCTTTCGATAAGCAGCGGTGCAGGTCACTTCAACATGCTCACAACGGTTGGTTCGTATGAGAAGGTTGTAAACCGCAATCGCAGAATGCTTGTTTCCTATAACGATATCAAGCCTAACTGGAAGGATTATAACAATCAGATTCCGTTAAGAGTGAATCAAGGAAGCACGGGCGCACTTCGCATACCGCTCGGTGACGTTCCGCTTGGTTCAAAGGTAACCTTTAACTTCTCGGCGAATTCCCTTAACCTTAAGAACTATCCGACTGTTTACATCAACGGTCAGGCAGCAAAGTATCTCGGAAGTGCATATACTTCAAACGGATTCACTACCGACAAGGTGCTTTCGTATGAGGTTCCGACGTCCGCATTTGATGACGGCTACATAGTTGCGGAAATCACTCCTCAAAAGTATCTTTCCGTATCTTACGCAGATATCTTTGTTGAGGTTCCCGAAACTTAATTATAAAACACCGCAGAGTCCGGTTCCGGACACTGCGGTGTTCTTGTTTTGTGTTATATTATTTCTTATCGGGCAAACGCTCAATAACCGGAACCTCTGCTGCCTGCTTCATAACGTACAGCGTGTTGAACGTGATGTGCGCGAAGTTTTCAAGCTCTTCCATTCTGTACCACGCGGTGAGGATATCTCTTGCCCATGTGAGCGCGCCGTGGCTTGCAAGCAAAAGTGCTCTGGCTTCTTTTGCAAACGGTGCCACGGAGTCGGCAACGCCCTGACTTCCGGGGGGAGAATATTCGGCAACCGGGACAACTCCGAGATTCATCATAGCGGCAGGGTATATAGGCGCATCAAGCGGCTGGCGCGCTATTGCAAACGAGGTTGAGTAGAGGGGATGTGCGTGCACGACTGCTCCGATGTCGGGATTTTCTATGTAGAGGCGAAGATGCATCTTCGCTTCACTTGTTATTTTGCGTGTGCCCTCAATTATTTCTCCGTCGGCTATGCGTATTTTAACAAACATATCCTCGGTCATGCCACCCTTTGATACTCCGGTGGGAGTGATGAGCGCATGCTCGCCGTCTGGGGTGCGCACGCTTAAGTTGCCGTCGTTCGCGGCAACGAAACCGCGCATATACATTTTGTTGCCGACGTCTATCATGTCGGCAATAAGTTTTTTCTCCGCTTCTGTCATTTTAAACCTCCATTATCTTTGCAATGTTTTCGGTGTAATCGGGTCTTACTATGCCTTTTTCGGTGATGATTGCCGTTATAAGCTCGTGCGGCGTTACGTCAAATGCCGGGTTGAATACGCCGACATTATCGGGTGCCATACGCTCCTTGTACCACATTTCTGTAATCTCATCCGATTTTCGCTGCTCTATCGGGATAAGCTTGCCTGACTCAAGGGTTATGTCAATGGTTGAGCGTGGCGCGGCAACGTAGAAGGGAATACCGTAGTATTTCGCGAGTATTGCCACACCGGATGTTCCGATTTTGTTGGCGGCATCGCCGTTTGCGGCGATTCTGTCGGCGCCGACGATAACTGCCTGCACCTTACCGTCCTTCATCACTTGCGATGCCATGTTGTCACAGATTACGGTGGTATCAACTCCGTCGCACATAAGCTCATACGCGGAAAGTCTTGCACCTTGTAATAATGGGCGCGTTTCGTCACAGTACACCTTAAAATTCATGCCCTTTTCGCGGCCTACGTGTATCGGTGCGAGCGCGGTGCCGTAGCGAACCGTGGCAAGCTGTCCCGCGTTGCAGTGGGTGAGTATGCCGCACCCGTCTGTGAGCAGGGTGAGTCCGTTTTCGCCGATTGCCTTTGATGAGGCTATGTCCTCGTCTCGGATGGCTTTGCACTCGGTGAGGAGTCTGTCAATGCAACAGGGGACATCTCCGCCGGTTTCGATAAATGCTTTGGCTGTGCCGTACATGCGCTCGAGCGCCCAGAAAAGGTTCACAGCCGTGGGGCGTGAGGATGCGAGATAGTCCTTGTCTGCGCCGAGGAGCTCCAGAAAACGTGTGCCGTCTGATACGCCGTTTGTCAGGATTTTGTGTGCGGCGAGGTAAAGGGCGATTCCGGCGGCAACGCCGATTGCCGGTGCACCTCTCACTTTGAGAAGCTTTATGGCGTCCCATATTTCTTCCATGCCGTAAAGGCTTATTATTTTAAGCTCACCCGGCAGAAGAGTCTGGTCGATGATACGGAGCGCAGGTGCACTCTCGTCGAGCATTACAGTGTCGGGGAGTTTTGTGAATGAGTTGTTTATCATAGTTCAACCTCGCAGTGTGAAGGAGTATTATTGTAAGCTATGTCAATTATAGCACATCAGTTGGAATTTTTCAATAAATTTATCTTATAAAAATGCAAAATTTGCAATATTTAATGTATAGGGCATTGACATTTGTTGGCTTGTGTGATATAATTTACGTAGTCTTGCGACTGTAGTTGTATTTTTGTTTCGGCAAATTTATTATGATTTGATTTTTTTGTTAATAGTCTTAATATCAAACGCACCTAACTGTGCGAGGAATGAGGGTACTAAAGTGAAAAGAAAAATTTTGTTATCAGTCATTGCCGTTGTTTGCTGTATGTTCGCGCTTTGTGTCGTTTGCTCCGCGGATGTTTCTGGCGACTACACCTATACGGTAACTGACGGAAAAGCTACTATAACCGGTTACAGAGGAAGTGCTACTTCTGTGACTATACCGTCCGATATTAACGGCATTCCGGTCGTTGCAATAGGCGGTAAGGCATTTGAAGGATGTTCTACCATTACAACGCTCATCGTTCCGTCAAGTGTTACCGAAATAGGCGACGGTGCCTTTTCGAGATGTGTAAACATCACAGCACTTGTTTTAAGAGACGGATTGCTCACTATAGGTGACGGAGCATTCCTCGGCTGCGAAAAAGTGTCCACTGTCACAATTCCAAAAAGTGTTGTATCTGTAGGTGAGGATGCATTTGCTTTCTGCAGTTCATTGGGTGCTATCAACGTTAATGCCAATAATCAGTATTATTCGGCAAGCGGCTCTGCTCTCTTCAATAAGGATATGACTACACTTATTCAGTTCCCGATAGGAAAATCTACCGCTACATCGTTTACTGTTCCGGATACTGTAACAACTATAGAAGAGCATGCTTTCTATGGGGCTAAATATCTTAAGACTGTTACGCTTCCCGATGCCATTGTAAACATGTCAAACGATACATTTGTAAACTGTCCTGCTTTGACAACCATTACAGTTGGAGCGAACAACACAAAGTTCTCTTCCGTTGACGGAAACCTCTTTAATAAGGCAGGTACCGTGCTCATACAGTACGCTCCCGGCAAAACTGACGAGTCCTACACTGTTCCGAGTGGCGTAATCGCTATCGATGCCTGGGCATTCGGTAGCTGCGATAGCCTTAAATCTGTAATCATCGCAGATACCGTTGACGAAATCGGCTATGCTGCATTCGCAAACTGCGAAGGTCTTACCGCTATTACAATTCCCGGTACTGCAACTATCGGCGAACTTGCTTTTGGCGGATGTACTGCACTCGAAAGTGTTGTAATGAACGAAGGTGTTGTATCTATCGGTGCTGCGGCGTTCTCCGGATGCAGCGCACTTGCTGATGTCACAATTCCCGCGAGTGTTACCACTATCGGTGGGGTAAACTTGGGTACCGGTAAGTATATCGGCGCGTTTGGCAACTGCCCCGCTATCAAGAATTTTACCGTTAGTGCAAGCAATGCCTATTTCTCGGCAATTGACGGCAACCTCTTCAATAAGTCCGCAACTGAGCTCATAAAATACGCAACAGGCAAGGAAGATACTTCCTATGCTTTGCCTTCAAGCGTTTCCGTTATCGCTACCGAAGCTTTTGCATATGCTGCATCTCTTGAAGAGATACTTCTCCCCGGCGCTCTTACAGCAATTAATGACGATGCTTTCAGAGGATGTGCTGCTCTGACAAGCGTGAATATTCCCGAGGGTGTAACCTATATCGGTTTGTACGCATTTGCTGACTGTGCAAAGCTTGCAGATGTTACTATCCCCTCTTCCACTAACTTTATCGGTGCTTATTCATTCTCCGGATGCACAACTCTTGAAAATGTTAAGATATACACTTACACTCCGGTAATGGGTGCTAATATTTTCCGTAACACCGGCAACAATCTTACTATTCGCGGACATGTAGGCTCTTCTGTTGAGGAGTATGCATCAGCCAATTCCATTGGTTTCAAGGATGCTGTATACGAACCGGAAGTAATAGTTAACAAGCCTACCTCTGGCAACGTTGTTGTATCTGCTCCCGCAGGAGGTTGGAGTGAGGGTGAGAACACATTCACCGTTTCTGCTGAAACTGTTTGTGTTGTAATGGTAAGCTACGACGATGGCAAAACATACACCCGTCTGAAGGCAACTGCTCAGGCAGGCGGAGGCTACAGCTTTACCGCATACAATGTAACTGACGGTGTTATCTTCAAGGTAGCAATCGCCGGAGATATAAACAACGACGGTAAATTTAGTCACGCAGACGTTACCAGACTCAAGGCGGCGTCCTTCGGCAAGATAACACTCAATTCCGCTACTGTTTGCATGGCTGATATAAACAATGACGGCAAATTTAGTCACGCAGACGTTACCAGACTCAAGGCGATGGCCTTCGGTAAGGTTCAGCCCAAGTGGTAAGCTACCGCATTTAAAACTATAAGGTTAAGATACAAAAAACGCAGGTTCGCCTGCGTTTTTTTTGTGTTGCTATTGCAATTGAGCCACGGATGTGGTATAATGAGCATAACATTATATTTTTAAGAGGGAGTCTTTGTTTTCAAAGACACGGTTGATAAAATGAAAAAAGCAATACTTATGCCCGACTCATTCAAGGGTACTATGAGCTCATCCAAGATATGTTCCATAATGAAAGGTGAAATAGCAAAGCATTTCCCGGACTGTGAAGTGAAAAGCATACCCGTTGCAGACGGCGGTGAGGGAACTGTCGATTGCTTTCTCGAGGCTATGGGCGGTGAGAGGGTAACGCTTACCGTAAAGGGTCCGTTTATGGAGGATATCGAGGGCTTTTACGCTATCGTTGAAAACGGCACTACCGCGATAATTGAAATGGCGGCGACCGCTTCACTTCCTATGGTTCTGGGACGAGAGGACCCGCGCCGTACAACTACATATGGCGTCGGTCAGCTTATTGCCGATGCGGTGTCACGCGGATGCAGGAAGATCATCGTGGGACTTGGCGGAAGCTGTACAAACGATATGGGTGTCGGAGCGGCGGCAGGAGCCGGTGCGGTGTTTTATGATGCTGAGGGCAACAGCTTTGTTCCCACGGGCGCAACACTTGAGAAGATTGCAAAGATAGACGTTAGTGCTGTTTCAAAATTGCTTGCAGGCGTTGAAATAACCGCTATGTGCGACATTGACAATCCGCTGTACGGCAAGACCGGTGCGGCGTACGTTTTCTCGCCGCAGAAAGGTGCGGATCCTGCAACTGTGGAGCTGCTCGACCAAAATCTTCGCGCATGCTCTGAAGCTGTCAAGCGCGAGCTTGGACTTGACGTAGCCACACTTCCCGGAGCGGGCGCGGCTGGCGGAATGGGCGCCGGAATGGTTGCGTTCTTCGGCGCGAAGCTCAAATCGGGAATTGACACGGTGCTTGACACTGTCGGATTCGAGGATATAGCCGCAGACGCGGACGTTATATTCACCGGAGAGGGAAAGATAGACAGCCAGAGCCTTCGCGGCAAGGTGGTTATAGGAATCGCGCAGAGAGCCAAGGCGTTGCCTGTACCCGTGATTGCAGTTGTGGGTGATATCGGCGACAATATGGACAGTGCGTATGACATGGGTGTCAGCGCGATATACAGCATAAACCGTGTTGCGGTTGAGTTTTCCAAAGCGAAGACACGCAGTGAGAGCGACCTTGCGCTCACCGTTGACACAGTACTCAGAACACTTAAGCTTGGCGCGAAGATGTAAAATAAAAATCAGCCTCGGACTTACCGGGGCTGATTTGTTTTTATCAGTTTGTGAATTTTACCGCTGTGCCGTATGCCATTATTTCCGCCGCACCCTGCATTACAGCCGCAGAAACGTAACGGACGTTTACAACTGCATCGGCTCCAATTGCCTGCGCCTCTGCACACATACGCTCTGTGGCCAGAGAGCGTGCTTTGTTCATCATATCCGTGTATGATTTCAGCTCGCCGCCGACGATGGTTTTGAAGCTTTGGGAAATATCACTTCCTATGTGCTTGCTCTGTATGGTGCTTCCTTTTACGATGCCGAGCATTTCAAGCTCTTTTCCTGGGATGTAGTCTGTGGTTACTAAAATCATAAGAGTTCTCCTTCGTAGTTATTTGGTACACAATAATTATACCATACCCGACTGCATATGTCAATCCCTGAAAAAGAACAGGTACAGCGAGAGCTGTACCTGCTTCGTACTTATGCTATTATGCTACTGTGAAGTCTGCCTCAAAAGCTGCGCCCTCAACGGTGAACGCTATCTTGTAGCTTCCGGCTTCAAGTGCGCTCTCGGGGGTTACTGTGAACGCGAAGCCGTCGCCGTCAACGAGCGCAGAGGTTGCGCCGCTTATGTCAACAGCGGTGTCGGTGTCCCCGGTCTTGGTGAGGGATACTACTGTGAAGGTGTCGGTGGAACCGAGGTCATCAAGTGCGCTAACGGTGATAACACCTGTGCTGTGAGATGCCTCAAACTTTGCGCTGTCAACTATGATAAGCGAGCTTATCTTGCCGTCCTTCAGAATGAACTCTGCCTTGCCCATGAATGCTTCGAAGAGTGTGATGTCGGTGATCTTCTTGTCGGCAGAAAGACGCATGAACTTAGCATCGGTACCGATAGTGTATGTGGTATCACCAACAGTTACGGTGGAGCCGGTGAATCCGGTTACGATGCCGGAGGGAACAAGCGCGGGAGCTGTTGAAACAAGTCCCTCTGCGTCTGTCAGATAGTTAGCGCCAATGGTGAGCGCGTTGGACTTGGAGTACATTTCTCCGATCTTGCCGGTTGAGAGGTCAAGCACGCTGTAGATAGCGTATACGCTGCCGTTTACATACTCAACGCCGTTTAAGGAGAGGATCTTAACGCTTGTTTCGGTAGTAATCTCGCCGCCGATCTCGCCGTCGGAGATGAACATGAAGCGAAGTGTTTCAACAGAGCCGCTCTCGTCATCGAAGATTGCAGTAACAGATGCGCCGTCATTTACTGTGAACTCGGACTTGCAAACGCCCTTGTGGAGCTTCACAGTACCGTCGGTGATAACAACGATTACGGTGTTTGCATCGGTGGTAAACTTAATCTGCGATTCGTCGTTGCCGGTGGAGGTCATACTGTCCGCGCTGCCTGCGGAGATAGTGTAGTGAGCAATAAGCTTTTCAATGGTTGTGCCGTTTGCGGAGTCGATAGCGAATGCGATCTCCTCGGTCTTGGTGCCGGACTGAACGAACTCGTTGTCGCCGGATACGATCACGCCCTCGGAGAGCTTTCTCGGGATGAGAACGTATGCGCCGTCATCGCTTACAGTGTAGCGGTATACGGTACCGGGGACTACGGTGCGCTCTTCGGTGAATACAGTGGATTTAACGCCGTCGATAAGCGCCTCAAACACATATCCGAAGGTACCGCCGGTGAAGATAGGTGTGGTTTCGCTTTGTGCGATAAGGTACTTCGAGGGAGCGCTTACGGAAACTTCAGCCTCGGTTATGGCGAGGAGCTGATTTCCGTACACTACTGCGTGTACGGTTTCACCGATCGTGAGCACGTCGTGGAGCGACTGGGCGGTGATGCCAAGCTTCTCGTTGCCAAGCTCATATGTCGCGTCGCCGATAGTAACGGTTGTAGCGGTAAGACGGGTGATCTTGCCGGCCGCGACTGTGGGAAGTACTGCTGCAATTTCAAGAGTCTTATTTGCGCTGTTATGGAAGTAGAGTACATAGTCGCCGCTCTTTGCGCCGTGGGGATTTACAGTGGTAAGCTCACTGTCCTTAATGTTGCCCGCAAGATTTACCTTGCCGTCGGAAACTGTGTACTTGCCGAAGGAGAACGGCTTTATGATAAGTCTGTCTGCAACGGTGCTGCCCTTGTCATCGAAGATAAGGGTTGCGTCAAATGCGCCAAGGAGCGCGGAAAGACGTGCGTTGCTTGTCACCTTGGAAAGAGTGCCGCTTGCTGTGTACGCATAAACCAGAAGCTCGTTTGCATTGGTGGAAAGTGCATCGGAGAGTGTTTCAACTACCTGATACTTAACGCCGCCAATCTCGATGTGAGCGTTATTCTGACCTACGGTGATGACCTCGGCCGGTGCTGCCTTGCCAACCTCGGTGCAGCCGAGTACGCTTACAAGCTTTGTCTTGTCGTCACGCTTGTAAACAAGGCGGAAGTTTCTGCCGAGATGCTCTTCTGCCGCGCCCTTGAGCCCAAGCTCCTCATAGCTTACGGTGATCAGTCCGTCCTCGGTGTGAACGGTTACAAAACCGGTCTTGGTTACGGTGTCAACGCCCTCAAGTGCGAACTTGTTGGTTGCTACGATAACGCTCTCGTCGATCTCATAGCCGAACACGCGCTCAATAATAGTGGTAGACTCAAACACGGTCATACCGTTTGAAGCGGTGCGGGGAATGAGATACTCTGCTGTGAGCGCATTGTAGAGAAGCGCCGCAACCTCGGCACGGGTAAGCTCCTTGGTGTAGGAGAGGTCCTCAATGCCGTCATCGAGTCCGAGCTTTACAGCTGTGTCGATGAAGGTCCAGGGGTAACCCTTGTTCATGCTGGGGGTGCTGTGTCCGAGCGCACGCACAAGCATTGTCATTGCGTCCTGCAGGACGATGCCTGATGTAGGCTCGAATGTGGTTTTGGATGTACCGATGATGTAACCCGAAGCGTTTGCCCATGAAATGGCACCGCTGTAGGTGTGGTCGTAGAGGTCGGTGAACGCGGTTGTGTTAGTTGTGCCCGCGCTGTCCTTGCCGATCATAAGTCTGAACAGAAGAAGAGCCATCTGTTCACGGGTAACCTTTTCATCAGGCGAAAACGTGTTTTCGCTTGTACCCTTGACTACTCCAATATCGGAAAGAATCTCGATCTGCTCCGCATATCTGTCGGACGGCTTTACGTCGTCGTGCGACTTTGCGAAGGTTCCGGTCATGAGTGACGCCGCTATCATAACTGCAGCGAGCGCGCCGGAAATAAATCTTTTCAGATTTTTCATTCTTGGATATCCTCCGTTAAAATATTTCACAGAGGAAAGGCACGTTTGATGCCCTCCCGCCGTGTGACTATATGATAACACAGGCGAGGGCAAAAATCAATATTTTTTCGGCATATGTTATAAAAATGTCATGCATATTCATAGAATATCTATGAAATATGAATAATATGGAAACACATCCACAGACTATGGTTTCGGGTGTAAAAAAATCCCCGAAATGTCATGTGACACTCGGGGATTTTGTATTTTATTTTAAGTGTGTATTACTTTGCGCCAAGAGCCTCTTCAACTGCAGAGAACACATTGGCCTTGGTTGCTTCATCAAGGATGCAGTAGATTACATACTGACCGAATACCTTAACGCTTGCGCTTTGCATCTTGGGGAATTCCTCGGGCATGTACTCGGGCATCCATGTGTCAACTCGCATTTTGAGGTATGCTTCAACGGTTTCTTTTATAAGGTTGGGATCGGAATTGTCGGGAGCCTTGAATATGCCGTATTCGTCAACATTTGCGCCGCTTGCACGGAGCTTAACGGCGTGCTCGGCGAACTTCGAGGTGTCAACATACATCATACCCTTGATGTAGTCATCGCTCATCAGAGCGAACTCGGTGGGATTTGCGAGAAGTGCGTCAACCTTGGTGCAAAGGTCCACAACCAATACGTCATTTGCATAGCTTGCGGAGCTGCCGCAGGACGTGAGTGCGGCTGTGGGGAGGAGTGCGATTACTGCTAAAATAAATGCCAAAATACGTGCTTTCATGATAAATTTTCCTTTCAAAATCAGTCTGTGTAAGCGTGTGTGCGAAGATTGTTAAGCTCGAGCTCAAATGACTCTGCCTGAAGGTGTATGCCGTCACCGTTGTGGTAGCTTTCGGGCAGCCATCCCTCGGCATCGCACAGAACCGAATAGGTATCGATAAACTTAACGCCGACCTCGTCTGCAACCTGTACGATCCATTTGTTTGCATTTCTTATTTTGTCATTATTTATCGAACTTAAGTAGGCATAGCTTCTGGCAACGGGGAAGATTGACTGACAGATTATCTTTGTGTCGGGGCTTGCTTCTATTACGGATTCAAGCAATTTTTTATATTCCGCTTTGAAGAAATCCTCGCCCATGAATGATACGCCGTTGACTCCGAGGGTGATAACAAGATATTCAGGTTTTTTGCGGCTTACAGCCTCTTTTATAGTGATTTCCTCATTTGTTTCGGGGTAAACAATAGTGGCGAACGATGCCTGGGACAGAGTGAGTGTGCCGCTTTTCGGTGTCCATACCTGAAGCGTGTCGCGACCGCCCGAGAGCATTTTGTAAGCTCGCAGTCCATAGGTGGTTGAGTCGCCGAGGAATACCATTTTGTCGATGTAGGCCTGTCCGGCATCCGCGGTCAGTCCCAAAACCGCATCGGGATATTTTTTGAGGAAATCCTCAAGCTCTTTGGTTACATTTGCCGCCGGCGGATCGACCGGTGGGCCGGGGTTTACCGGAGCTGATGTTGTGTCCGCGGGCTTGGTGGTGACAGGTGATGTTGTGTCATCTGATGTTGTGTCATCTGATGTTGTGTCAGGCTCTGTTGTGTCGGGAGCTTTTTCGGTGTTTGCGGTTTGTGCGCTTGTATCAAGCGGCTCTGCTTCATCGTACGTTTTTGTATCTGTCGGAAGGAACATGGGGTCCGAGCTGTCCGAACTATGGCGCACGGATGTTACCGTTGACACAGAGATCAGCACTATCAGCACGGCGAGAATTACAAATATGCAAAACGCCAGCGCTCTATACATAAGACCTTCGTTACTGTTATTCATTCAGCTTATCCTTTCGGGTATTACTTGAATTTGGAAATGCTGTCAAACTGCGGCTTGTAGTCGGACTTTTCCGATTTTCTGATCTTTTTGATGCTCGTTATTACAAGTACTATGAAAGCTATAGCGAGATAGATCGCGGCGAACACAAGCAGACGTGCAAAAATCTGTGCCGTATTTGTGTATGCTCCGGGGATGACTATGAATATAAAAGAGTAGGCGACGAGTGTGCCGAGAAAGTGGAGGAGTATTTTCACCGCCGCTTTATATTTAAGCTTCCAGATGAGATTAAGCGCGGACATAATAAGGCAGGCAAGAAGAAGCAGCGCGCTTGATCCAAGGCTTAAAAACATGCCCACGGTGCCGCCCTGCTCGGGGGATATTTCGCGGAATGCCGTTGACACAAGGAGTATGAAAAATTCCGCCGCCGTGAAATAAAGGCATGCGTTGTAGATTACTTTTTTGAACTCTTTAAAAAAAAGCATATAATGTTTCCTTTGCAAAAACGAGATAATAGGGGTCAAAACATTTGCGATATTTACATCATACCACTATTTGCCCGATTTTTCAACCGTAAGTGAGAAATGTTTATAAAAGTGTCATTGTTTGCTAACAATTTGGGCAAAAAATATCCACTTTTTGCGTGCCGTCAAAACTCGTGCCAAAAAGGCGAAAAATAATGTGCGTATAGAGCGTATAATTTTACGTATACTGTTGACTTTTGGGTAAGGTATAATGTATAATATATTATATATATATTATTTTAGTGTATAACCTTTTCACACACAATGAAACGAGGTCGCTTATGGAAGAAAAGACTAACTCCTGCATCACACGCCGCGAAGCACGCGAATATGCATTCGCACTATTATTTGCAAAAACATTTAACCCCGATGAGGCGGTGGACGAGTTCTACAGAACAGAGCTCGAAAATGCCGAGATCGAATTTGGCGATCAGATAGACTACGTGCAAAGTGTAATTTTCGGCGTAGAGGATCGCGCCGCCGAAATTGACGAGCTTATCTCACAGCACGCAGAGGGCTGGAGCGTGGGACGTCTTGCAAAGGTCACACTTTCCGTGATGCGCCTTTGCATATACGAAATGATGGCTGTGAACGATGTCCCCAAGCGCGTTGCGCTTAACGAGGCGGTGGAGCTTGCCAAGAAGTATGGCGAAGACAACGCACCGACATATATCAACGGTGTGCTTAATACAATTTCGCATAAGCTTCCCGATCGCGAGTGCGACGCTGACTGATGGCTCGCTTCTACATCGGCATCGACACATCAAACTACACAACCTCATGTGCACTGTTTGATGCAAAAGAGTGCCGCTTTCACTCAAACGTGAAGCGCCTTCTCGCTGTTGAGGGTGGGGAGCGCGGACTCAGACAGAGCGATGCGGTTTTCGCGCACGTTAAAAATCTTCCCGAGGTTACAGCCGAGGCGCTCTGCGATATTGTTCCGGAGGAGCTTGCGGCTGTTGGCGTGTCTGCCACGCCGAGGGACGAGGAAGGCTCATACATGCCGTGCTTTTTAACCGGAGTTGCGGCGGCAGAAACACTTGCCAATGCTATGAAGAAGCCGCTTTATAAATTCTCGCATCAGGCGGGACACGTTATGGCGGCTGTGTGGTCAAGCGGAGCGCATGACCTGCTCACGCGTGAGTTTTTAGCCTTTCACGTGTCGGGCGGCACAACAGAGCTTCTTTTAGTGAAGCCGTCAAATATTTTCGGCTTCGACATAGAAAAGCTCGGCGGAACGTCGGATTTAAACGCAGGACAGTGTATTGACAGAGTGGGCGTTTCAATGGGACTTAAGTTCCCGTGCGGACCGAGGCTCGAAGAGCTGGCGCTTGCCAACAGTGAAAAACTGCCGCGCACAAAGCTTTCCGTAAAGGGATGCGAATGTAACCTCTCGGGCGTTGAGAATATTGCCGCGCGTCTTATGGGCGAGGGCAAGACCAACGAATACACCGCGGCGTTTGTGCTCGACTTTATCGGGCGCACACTCATTGAGCTTACGAAAAACGCTCTTGACGGCAGAAATATTCCCGTGCTTTATGCAGGTGGCGTCATGAGCAACTCAATAATCAAGGATATGATATCAAAACAAGGATTTGACGCGAGATTTGCGCTGCCCGTGTTTTCAAGCGATAACGCGGCGGGATGTGCGCTTCTCACGGCGGCGAGAGAGGAAGGGTGGACGTTTTGGACCAGATAAATACAGAGAATGTTCAGGACGCTGACACCAAGGGCCGCGCCATACTCACAGTCGCACAGCTTAACGCCTACATCAAGCAGATGATAGACTCAAATGATCTTCTGTCAAATGTCTGGATAAAGGGCGAGATATCAAACTTCACAAACCACTACAAAACGGGACATTTTTATTTTACGATAAAAGACCCCGACAGTTTAATTCGTGCGGTGATGTTCAAAAGCGCCGCATCGAAACTCAAGTTTCTGCCGGAAAACGGCATGAAGATTCTGGCGCGCGGCAGAGTTTCCGCTTTCGTGCGCGACGGACAGTATCAGATATATGTTGAGGCGATGGAGCCGGACGGCGTTGGAAGCCTTTACATCGCTTTCGAGCAGTTGAAGCGCAAGCTTGAAGCGGAGGGACTTTTCTCGCCGGCGAGAAAAAAGCCGCTTCCCAAAATCCCTACCCGTGTCGGTATTATAACATCCCCCACGGGCGCGGCGGTTCGCGATATGATAAACGTTACCAAACGGCGCTTCCCGTATGCCGCACTCACGCTTTTTCCGTCGCTTGTACAGGGCGCGGACGCTCCGGCACAGCTTATCGCCGGTGTTAACTATTTCAATGCGCACAAAAGCGTTGATGTTATTATAATCGGTCGCGGCGGCGGGTCGATTGAGGATTTGTGGGCGTTTAACGATGAAGCGCTCGCAAGAGCGGTTGCGGCGAGTGAAATTCCCGTAATTTCGGCGGTAGGACACGAAACAGATTTTACTATATGCGATTTTGCCGCGGATATGCGTGCTCCCACCCCGTCAGCGGCGGCGGAGATAGCCGTCCCCGACACGGCGGAGTTAAAGCGTAAAATCGGAAATATTGTGGGACACATGGAGCTTTCCCTCACAAAGCGTATAGGCTCGTCAAGGGAACAGCTTTCGATGCTTGCCAAGAGCCGTGCGCTCACATCCCCGAAAAATTTCATCGATGACAAGCGTATGGCGCTTCTCTCGCTTTCAGGTGCACTTGAAGCGCAGATGAAGCTTTCGGTAACGAATAAGCGTACACAGTTCGCCGCACTTACGGCATCTCTCGAAGCACTTAACCCCATGTCGGTTATCTCAAGAGGATATTCGGCTGTGTTTGACGGCGAGGGAAAGCTTATAAAGAGTACCGCGCAGATAAAGAGCGGTGATCGGTTCACATTCCGCACAACCGACGGACGCGTTGTCGGTGAGGCTATTGACGTCATAAAGGACACGAAGGAGTAAGGTTATGGACAACAGCAAAGATATAGCGTTTGAGGCGGCGCTTGCACGCCTTGAGGAAATAGTTCGCGCGCTTGACGGTGGTGCGGCGCCGCTTGACGAGTCGCTTGCACTCTTTGAAGAGGGCGTTTCGCTTGTTAAGCTGTGCTCGGCAAAGCTTGACTCGGCTGAACAGAAGGTTAAGATACTTGTGAATGGCAAGGAAGAAGACTTCGTTCCTGCCGGTGAGGGAAAATAATGAAAAAGAACGCAATAAACATCGAAGAACAGATCATGATAGGTGCCAGAGGCACCGAGGCACGTCTTCTTGAATACATGCCGGAGAGCGACAAAAAGTATAAGGTTATACACGATGCGATGCGCTACAGTCTGCTTAGCGGCGGCAAACGTCTTCGCCCCGGATTTGCCGGGATGTTCTCGCTTATGGCGTCCTACGAGAGCGGCAGAGATCCGCATGAATCGTATAACGCGGCGCTTACATACGGATGTGCGCTTGAAATGATACACACATATTCGCTTATCCACGACGATCTTCCGTGTATGGACAATGACGATTTAAGACGCGGAAAGCCCACGAACCATAAGGTGTTCGGCGAAGCGAACGCTCTGCTTGCAGGTGACGGACTTCTCACTCGCGCGTTTGGTGTGGCGGCGGGAAACCCGTATGCTGATGCCGAGTCCAACTGCAAGGCTGTTATGCTTCTCTCGCAGTGCGCCGGTGCAGACGGAATGATCGGCGGTCAGGTGCTCGACCTTATAGGCGAAACGGAGCGCTTTGAGCTTAAAGATCTTGAGCTCATGCAGTCGCTCAAAACGGGCGAGCTTATAAGATGCGGTGTGCTTCTCGGATGTCTTGCCGGCGGTGCTTCGGATAAGCTCTCGGCGGCGGCGGAAAAATATGCTCTCTGTGTTGGACGCGCTTTCCAGGTGGTTGATGACATACTCGATGTTGTCGGCGATGAGAAGGTTCTCGGAAAGCCGATCGGAAGTGATGAGAAGAGCGGTAAGACCACGTTTGCAACGGTTATGACGATCGAAGAAGCAAAGAAGTATGCCAAGGACCTCACAGAGAGCGCCAAGGCTGCGGTGGCGGATTATGCCGGCTCGGAAATTCCGTGTGCTCTTGCTGATTATTTGCTCACGAGAAATATGTGATAAGGAATTTTTATAATGGATTATATCAAGGGGATATTCACAAATTACATTTTCATATGCGCCATAGCCGGATGGTTTATTGCACAGACTATTAAGTGTATACGTTATATTGTCAAAAATAAGAGGTTTGATTTTGCGGTACTTATGTCATCCGGAGGAATGCCGAGCTCACATTCGGCAACGGTATGCGCTGTTGTAACAGCAGCCGCCAAGCTTTGCGGAACGGGTTCGCCGGAGTTTGCACTTTCGTTTATACTTGCGTTTATCGTTATGTACGATGCCGCAGGTGTCAGACGTGCGGCGGGAGAGCAGGCAAAGGTACTTAACCGTATAGTGGATGAACTCTCTGAAGGGGATACACGCTATCTTGACAAGGATTTAAAGGAGTTTATAGGTCACACACCCTTTCAGGTTATTATGGGAGCGCTGCTCGGCATACTGATCTCGATTGTGATTCCGGTGTTTTAAATTATGCGTATAGATAAACTGGTGCACAGTCTTGGACTTGCCAAAAGCCGTGAGGCGGCGCAAAAGCTTATACGCGACGGCAGTGTTGCCGTTGACGGAAAGGTTGTTACAAAGCCGTCGTTTGAAGCTGATGAGAGTGCGGATGTTAAAATTGTCGGCGAGGTGCTCCGCTATGTGAGCCGCGGCGGACTTAAGCTTGAGCGCGCACTTGACGCGTTCGGGGTTGACGTTGCCGGTCTTGACTGTGTTGACATCGGCGCATCCACGGGAGGCTTTACCGACTGCCTTCTTCAGCGTGGCGCGAAACACGTTCGCGCGGTGGATGTTGGACGCTCACAGCTTGACGCTTCACTTGCAAGTGATGCGAGGGTGACCTCATACGAGGGAGTTAACGCCAGATATGTTAAGCCTGAGGATATCGGCGGCAAGTGTGAGCTTATGGTGTGCGATGTGTCGTTTATATCGCTTACACTTCTGTTTCCGGCGCTGTCGGGAATGCTTTGTGATGATGGGCGATTTATCGCTCTCATAAAGCCGCAGTTTGAGGCAGGTCGCGAGAATATAGGCAAAAACGGAATTGTTAAAGACAAAAATGTACACGCCGAGGTCATCGCGCGTGTGCTTGACGCGGCAGAGGCAAGCGGACTTGTCTGCTTCGCCCTCACAACCTCTCCGATATATGGCGGTGACGGAAACCGCGAATATCTTGCCGGATTTGACCGCGTTGGCGGATTTCGGAGAGAAAATATAAAAAAGATTGTTTTTGGAGTATAACTTACCACCATAAAGGAGGTATAGCGTGAAAACTGTTGCTGTTTGCCCGAATATTACGAAGGATCCGGGTCTTTTCGGAGCTGTGAAGGTTATAAGGGCACTGCGTGGGAAGGTTTCGCTTATAATGCAAAATTCACTTTCCAAAGAAATTACAGAAGCGTACGGACCACACGTATGCGATGATGTAACGCTTGTTGATGACGATAATTTTTTTACGAAGCCGGATATAATGATCGTTCTCGGCGGTGACGGTTCGATACTCAAGGCGGCGAGAAGGTGCGCCCAGAGCGGTGTGCCGATACTCGGAATAAACCAGGGACGCATCGGATATATGGCAGAGCTTGAGCTTGACGAGCTGTCTATGCTCGACCGTATTGTGAGCGGTGACTACAGAGTTGAAAACCGCATGATGCTTGAAGCGGATGTTGGAAACGAGCGGCTGTTTGCTCTTAACGAAGCGGTGCTCGGCGGCGCGTCGGTGTTCCGTATTGTGGAGATCGAGCTTTACTGCGACACAAATCTTGTCAGCAGATACCGTGCCGACGGACTCATAGCTTCAACGCCCACGGGTTCAACGGCATATTCGATGTCTGCCGGCGGCGCTATTGTTGACCCGAGAATGGAGGCGCTTCTCATCACGCCGATATGCTCACATTCACTGAGTGCAACGCCTCTTGTGTTCTCTGCGCGCTCGGAGCTTACCATGAAAAACGTTACATCGCGCGAGGATGCGCTTTATCTTAATATAGACGGCAGTGAGGAGCGTACTGTTTCATACGGTGAATCGGTAACGTTCAGACGTTCAGAGCAAACTGTTGGATTCATACGCCTCAAGGACGGCGGATTTTACGACGTGCTTCACAGAAAGATGTCAGAGTAGGGTTACATATAAATCAAGGAGGAAGCAATGAAAGAATACCGTCAGCGTGAAATAATGTCGCTTATTGGCGATTATGAAATAGAAACCCAAGAGGAGCTGCTTGATGCGCTGAAAGAGCGCGGATTCAAGGTCACTCAGGCTACCATATCGCGCGATATGCGAGAAATGGGGCTTGTTAAGGTTACCGGCACGGGCGGAAAATACAAGTACGCAATGCCGCATCGCGAGGAAAACGCAATAAGCGCAAAATTCAAGGGACTGCTCGCCGAAACGGTAGAAAAAGTGGATAGAGCGGGGAATATTACCGTTGTGAAAACCTTTTCCGGTATGGCGCAGGGCGTGGCGGCGGCGATAGATTCCATGGGCCGTGATGATGTTGTCGGAAGCGTTGCCGGAGATGATACCATAATTATCGTTATGCGTACAAACGAGGCGGCAGAAACGCTTGCGGATGACCTTATGGCTATTGTTAAGAAAAAATAAGCATTATGCATCAAAGGAAAGGCGGTGAGGCGCGTGCTGGCTTCGCTCCATATTGAAAATATAGCGGTCATCAAGTCGGCTGACATTGAGTTCACGGGCGGATTTACGGTGCTCACCGGTGAAACCGGAGCCGGAAAGTCGATGATAATCGACAGCATAAACCTCATCTGCGGCGCAAAACAGTCGAAGGATTTAATCCGAAACGGTGAGGACAGCGCGTGTGTCAGCGCGGTGTTTACCGATATACCCGAAGCGGTGAGGGACTCACTCGCAGAGCTTGGGATAGTGCCTGACGAGGACGGCGTGCTTATGTTCTCGCGAACACTGAGCGCGGCGGGAAAATCCGCGGCGCGGTGCAACGCACAGCTGATACCGTTATCACTAATGCGGCAGGCTATGGGTTTGCTTATCGGAATACACGGTCAGCATGACAATATGGCACTGCTGGTACCAGAAAATCATATACTGTATCTTGACGAGTTCGCGCGGGATGGGACGGAGCTTTCAGAGTACCGCGAGAGCTATGAGCGATACTGTGAGCTAAACCGGATGATAGATGAGCTTTTGACCGATGAGAGGGAAAAAGCACAGAAGCTTGAGTTTTTAAAGTTCCAGATAAATGAGATAGAATCAGCAAATCTTAAGAGCGGAGAAGAAGAAAAGCTTCTCGCCAAACGCAAAAAGCTCCAGAACAGCGAAAAGATAGTTGAGCTTTCAGATACGGTTTATTCGCTGATCTACAGCAACGAAAAGGGCAATGCGGCCGCAGATAAGTGCAAGCGTGCGAGCCGTGCGCTTGAGGCACTGGCACCGGTTATGTCGGATGCGGACTCGCTGGTGACGCGGCTTGACTTTGTTATCGGTGAGCTTGAGGATATCGCACTTATAGTGGATGCACTGCGTGACGAGCAGAGCGCTGATCCCACGGCAGAGCTTGATGCGATAGAAACCAGACTTGACATTATTGAGTCGCTCGAGAGAAAATACGGCGATACGGTTGAGGATGTGTTAGCTTTTCTCGGTAAGGCACGCACACAGCTTGAAGATATTGAGCTATCCGAGGAAAAGCTATCCGAGCTAAGTGCTGAACGCACAGCGCTTATGCCGGTATTAAAAGAGCGTGCGGATATCCTCTCAAGCAAACGCCGGTCGGCGGCAGAGCTTCTGTCCGAAAAAATTGTTGAACAGCTTGCGTATCTCGACATGGGCGGCGTTAGCTTCTCATGCGATATAAGCGACAGGCGCAGCGTTACAGACGATGGCGTCGGCTACACCGCTCTGGGCGCAGACTGTGTGGAGTTCCTTATCTCCACAAACAAGGGCGAGCCGCTGAAGTCTATGGCACGTATCGCATCGGGCGGTGAGCTTGCGCGAATCATGCTTGCAATAAAGAATGTTCTCGCCGAGCGCGACAGCCTCGGAACGCTGATATTCGACGAGGTTGACACGGGCGTGTCGGGCAAGACCTCGCAGAAGATCGGCATCAAGCTGTGGGAGCTTGCAAAGAACAGCGGAACCCAGGTGCTCTGTGTTACTCACTCGGCGCAGATAGCGGCGAGGGCTGATAATCATTATCTGATTGCAAAGCGTGAGGATAACAACAGAGTGTCAACAAGCGTGACACCGCTTGACCGAGAGGGCAGGATAAACGAGGTCGCACGCATCATGGGCGGCATCAACATAACCGAGCGGCTTCGTGAAAGCGCACGGGAAATGATAGACGAAGTAATATAAATCGGCAGAAACGCGTTTGCGTGCTGCGGGTGAAATTATAAAAGAAAATAACAAAAGGATGGTAAATAAAAATGAAACTTTATGAAGAGCTTGTGGAGCGCGGACTTATCGCGCAGGTTACTGACGAGGAGCATATCCGCGAAATGATAAACGAGGGTAAGGCTACCTTCTACATCGGCTTTGACTGTACCGCTGATTCGCTTACAGCAGGTCACTTTATGGCGCTCACTCTTATGAAGCGTCTGCAGCTTGCAGGCAACAAGCCTATCGCGCTTATCGGCGGAGGTACCACTATGATCGGGGGCCCCTCGGGACGTACCGACATGAGAAAGATGCTCACCAAGGAAGACATTGACCACAACGCAGAGTGCTTCAAGCGTCAGATGGAGAGATTCATCGAGTTCGGCGAGGGCAAGGCTATGATGGTTAACAACGCAGACTGGCTGCTTGACCTTAACTACGTTGACCTTCTTCGTGAGGTTGGCGCTTGCTTCTCTGTTAACAACATGCTTCGTGCAGAGTGCTACAAGCAGAGAATGGAGAAGGGACTTTCGTTCCTTGAATTCAACTACATGATAATGCAGTCCTACGACTTCTACTACATGTTCAAGAAATACGGCTGTAACATGGAGTTTGGCGGCGACGACCAGTGGTCCAACATGCTCGGCGGTACAGAGCTTATCAGAAAGAAGCTCGGCAAGGATGCTTACGCTATGACTATCACTCTTCTCACCGTCTCCAACGGTAAGAAGATGGGCAAGACTGCGGGCAACGCTGTATGGCTTGACCCCAACAAGACCTCTCCGTTCGATTTCTTCCAGTACTGGAGAAACGTTGGCGACGCGGACGTTTTAAAGTGCATCCGTATGCTCACATTCCTTCCTATGGAACAGATTCGCGAAATGTCCGATTGGGAAGGCGCACAGCTTAACAAGGCAAAGGAAATCCTCGCATACGAGCTTACCAACATGGTTCACGGCAAGGAAGAGGCAGACAAGGCACTCGAGGCGGCTCGTGCGGTATTCGCAGGCGGCGGTTCGAGCGAAAATATGCCCACGACCGAGGTAGAGGCTGTTGACACATCTGTGGTTGACCTTTTAGTTGCAGGAAAGCTTGCTCCCTCAAAGGGTGAGGCTAAACGCCTTATCCAGCAGGGCGGTATCGCTGTTGATGACGTTAAGGTTGAGCGCTTTGATGCCGTAGTTGAAGCGGCAAAGCTTACCGAGGGCGTTATCATCAAGAAGGGCAAGAAGGTATTCCACAAGTTTATCGCAAGATGAGAAAATACAAAGTACTGCTTTTTGACGCAGACAGAACTCTGTTCGATTTTGACGGGGCCGAGCGCGATGCCTTCGGAATAGTGATGGCATCGCACGGCATAGAATTAAATGAGGGCGAGTTTTTGCGCTATGTTGATATAAACTCCGAGCTGTGGGATATGCTCGGACGCGGGGAGATCACAAGAGAATATTTGCTTAACAATCGGTTCGGGATATTCTTTGAGAAGATCGGTCGGACAGTATCGGTAGAGAGTAGTCTACTGAATCTTGAATATGTCGATGCGCTTGCGGACTGTTCCAATCTCTTTGACGGAGCGCTGGAGCTTTGCCGTGAGCTGTCTGCACACTATGAAATGTATATCGTTACAAACGGAGTTTCTCACACGCAGAAAAAACGCTTCTACGCTTCGCCGATACAGCAGTATTTCAAAGATATCTTCGTGTCGGAGGATACCGGTGCGGAGAAGCCTATGAGAGAATATTTTGACTATGTTTTCCGTAACATCGGAGATGAAAAGCGAGAGGGCGCACTTATTATAGGCGACTCCTTAAAGCACGATATTCTCGGCGGCATAAACGCAGGAATTGACACCGTGTGGTATAATCCGGGTAGGACATTAAACAGTACAGACATAATCCCGAGCGCGACCGTTCACGACTACGCAAAACTGCGTTCGATATTATTGCAATGATATGACTTAAAGGAGTATGGTTATGGATTACATTACCGCTGCAAAAAAGCTTGGCGCGGCAAATATCAAGTTTGAAGAAAATGCCTCGCTCTCTCAGTATACAACATTTAAAATCGGAGGACCGGCAAAGCTTACGGTGTTCCCGAAAACAAGTGATGAGGCTATCGCCGTGTTTGACATTCTGCGCGAGTGCGGTATACGCATTGTTGTTCTCGGAAACGGAAGCAATGTTCTTATCGACGATGCGGGAATTGACGGCGCTGTTGTAATATTCTCCGAGATGAGATATCACAATTTCAGCGGACGTCTTACAGTTGACGCCGGAGTACCGCTGACATACCTTGCGCTTTCTGCGGCGAAGGCATGCTTTTCGGGTCTTGAGTTTGCATACGGCATACCCGGAACTGTGGGCGGTGCGATATATATGAACGCCGGCGCATTCGGTACGGAAATCGGCAGTATCGTTGTTTCCACACGCTACTACGACCTCGATACCGGTAAGGTTGGATATTACTACTACGATGAGCACGAGTTCTCCTACCGCCACAGCGCTTACATGGGTTCAAATAAGGTTATCCTTTCCGCATCGCTCCGTTTGCCGGTCGGAAGGCTTGGCGGATGCGATGACAAGATGACTGAGTATATGAACAGCCGCCGTGAGAAGCAGCCGCTTGATATGCCGAGTGCCGGAAGCGTGTTCAAGAGAGGCGCTGACTATATCACAGCTCAGGTTATCGACGAGGCAGGGCTTAAGGGCAGACGTGTCGGTGACGCAGAGGTGTCCGAAAAGCATGCGGGATTTATTGTAAACCGCGGAAATGCTACTGCAAAGGACGTGCTGGAGCTTATTGAAATCGTTAAAAATGAGGTTCGCGAAAAGTTCGGTCACGAGCTTGAGTGCGAGGTAAGATATATAAAATAACCTTGTTATAAGGTGAGGTAAAATGGAATTTCTCATTATTACAGGAATGTCGGGTGCCGGAAAATCCCAGGCGGCGAATACGCTTGAGGACCTTGGCTGGTACTGTATTGATAATATGCCGGCTCAGCTTATACCGAAGTTTGCCGAGCTTTACACCGCGGCACCGGGTAAGCAGGAGCGCGTGGCGTTTATAATAGACATACGCGGCGAGATAGAGTTTGAAACTCTCTTTTCGGAGCTTGATGCCCTGCGCCGTCAAGGCGCTGACTGCCGCACGGTATTTCTCGACTGCGACGACGATGTTATCATAAGCCGCTATAAGTTCACTCGCAGAACGCACCCGTTTGTCACGTCGAAGAATATTACCATAACCGAGGCTCTGCGCCACGAGCGCGAGATACTCGCCGTGGCAATGCAGCGCGCGGATTATACTATCGACACAACAAATTTGTCCCCGAAGCAGCTTAAGGATAAGATGCTCGGCATTGCAAACACAGACCGCGCAAAGGGACTTCTCATTACCTGTATGTCATTTGGATTCAAGCACGGCGCCGCAAGTGAAGCGGACCTTGTATTCGACGTGCGCTGTTTCCCGAATCCTTACTACCGTGAGGACCTGAGGGCGCATACCGGACTTGAAGCACCGGTACGCGACTTTGTGTTTTCCCATGAGGAAACCAATGTATTCGTGGAGAAGCTTCATGATATGGTGGATTTTCTGATTCCCCTTTATGAGCGTGAGGGTAAAACCCAGCTTATTATCGCAATTGGCTGTACCGGCGGAAAGCACCGTTCGGTTGCAATTTGCGAGAAGCTTTCCGAACATCTGCGCCAGATTGGGCAGAGGACGGTTACTATACACCGCGACATTACAAAATAAATTTTACGGAGGGCATTATGTCTTTCGCAAAGCAAACAAAGGCAAGCCTTGTAAAGCTTTCCCAAGCTTTAAAGCACGACTGCTGCCGCAAGTCGGAGCTTTACGGTATACTGTACGGTGCCGGTGTGTTTACACGCGAGCGCATAAAGCTTGTTACTTTGAGCGAGGAGTTGGCAGGACTTTGCACGAAGCGCCTGTTTGAGCTTTACGCAGTTGATGCTAATTTATACGTTACAGAAAAAAAGAGCGGTGCCGACGATGAGCGGCGAAGCTTTAAAATAACACTTGTGCAGAAAAAAGACCTCACACGGCTGTTTTATCAGTTTCGTTATGCGGACGGAATGCCGGTGTCGGATATTGTATCCGAAATGCTCAAATGCACAAGCTGCAGGGCGGCGTTTGTGAGGGGTGTGTTTCTGTCAGCCGGAACGCTGACCGATCCCGATAAAGGCTATCATCTCGAGATTGATTTTACGGATGAGGCTTTGTGTTCAAGGTTTTATGAGTTCCTTGGTGAAGACGGACTTGAGCCCAAGCGCATGACCCGCAAAAACGAAGAGGTGCTCTACTACAAAGACAGCGAGAGCATTGAAAATTTTCTCGCGTATATCGGCGCCAATAACGCGGCGTTTGAGATAATGAACAAGAAGATCGAGCGCGGCATCCGTTCGGACATGAATAGAATCGCAAACGGCGAGGTCGCCAACATTGGCAAGACCGCAAAGGCGGCGACATCGCAGATAGCGGCGATACGTGCGCTTAAGGAGAGCGGTGAGCTTGAGCGCATGCCGGACGAGCTTAAAATAACCGCTAATCTACGCCTTGAGCATAGTGAAGCAAGCCTTCTGCGCCTTGCGGAGCTTCATAATCCCCCGATAACCAAATCGGGCGTTAATCACAGACTTAAAAAGATACTTGAATGGAAGGCGTGAGAGCAACCCTCACCCGGTGGCTTCGCCACCACCCTCCCCCAAGGGAGGGCAATTGTGGCTCTATTCTTACATAAAGGCTTCTCCTGGGAGAAGCTGTCGCCGTTAGGCGACTGATGAGGGTTAGACGGACAGTCGGAAAGAATTGCGCTATGCGCAATTCTGCCTGTCCCTACAAGCCGCCCACCGTTTATGCGAGGCATCTTTAGCGGATGCGTTTATAAAGTTCTTTGCCACGCTTTCTTTCAAGAAAGCGTAAAATCGTACCCCCAAGAGGTAGGTAAAAAATGTCGGATTTTGTTCACCTTCATTTGCACAGTGAATACAGTCTGCTCGACGGTGCGTGCCGCATTGCCGAGATACCTCGTCGCGCCAAAGAGTGCGGACACGCGGCTGTGGCGATAACCGACCACGGCGTTATGTACGGCGTCGTGGCGTTTTATAACGCCTGCAAAAAAGAGGGTATAAAGCCGATAATCGGATGCGAGGTATACCTTGCAAAGAGAACAAGATTCGACCGCGATCACGGTGAGGACGGCGGAAGCTACCATCTTGTACTGCTTTGCAAAAATGAGGTTGGATACAAAAATCTTATCTCTATGGTAACAAGCGCGTTTGTTGAGGGATTCTACTCAAAGCCGCGTATTGACCTTGAGCTGCTTGAAGCTCACAGCGAGGGACTCGTGGCGCTCTCGGCATGCCTTGCCGGATATATTCCCCGGGCGCTTATGAACGGCGACTATGATGCGGCGCGTGAGCATGCCACAAAGATGAAGTCGATTTTCGGCGAGGACTACTATCTCGAGATTCAGGATCACGGTATTGAGGCGCAGAAATCGGTAAACCTCGGAATCGTCAAACTTTCCCACGAGCTTTCCATTCCCATGGTTGCCACAAACGACGCGCATTATCTGCGCCGTGAGGATGCGGACAGTCAGGCGATCCTCATGTGCATACAGACAAATAACGTAATAACCGACGGACGTCCGATCGGTTTTGAAACTGACGAATTTTACTATAAAACAACCGACGAGATGCACGAGCTTTTCGGATATCTCGATAATGATGCACTCGGAAGTCCCATAGAAAACACCGCAAAAGTGGCAGAGAAGTGTAATTTCGACTTTGACTTCTCGAATATATATCTGCCGGCGTTCACGCCGCCCGACAATTTAAGTTCCACGGAATATCTTCGCGCACTCGCAATGAACGGGCTTGCGGCAAAGGTGAAAAACGGCAGAATAATATACACAGACAAGCATCCCGAGCGTGAATACGCCGAGCGAATAGAGTATGAGCTTGACGTTATCACTCGAATGGGATATGCGGACTATTTTCTGATAGTTTCGGATTTCGTGGGCTACGCCAAGAAAAACGGTATACCCGTAGGTCCCGGACGAGGCTCGGGCGCGGGAAGCCTTGTTGCGTTTTTGCTCGGAATAACCGATCTTGATCCGCTCGTGTTTGAGCTGCTCTTTGAGCGATTCCTCAATCCCGAGCGCGTAAGCATGCCCGACTTTGATATAGACTTCTGCTACAATCGGCGCGACGAGGTTATCGACTACGTTCGCCGTAAATACGGCGACGACCATGTGGCGCAGATAGTCACGTTCGGTACAATGGCGGCGAGGGCGGCTGTCCGCGACGTTGGACGTGCGCTCGGCATGTCGTATGCTGACACGGACACTGTGGCAAAGCTTATACCGCAGGCTATGGATATGACACTTGACACGGCGCTCAAATCAAGCCGTGAGCTTCGTCATATGTACGAGGATTCGCCCGAGGTGAAGCGGCTTATTGACACCGCGATGGCGCTTGAGGGAATGCCGCGCCACTCGTCAACACATGCCGCGGGAGTTGTTATAACCGACCGACCGGTGCATGAGTATGTGCCGCTGTCAGTCAACGGGGATGTTCCCGTAACGCAGTTTGATATGGATACCGTGGCAAAGCTCGGACTTCTCAAGTTCGATTTTCTGGCGCTTCGGTATCTGACCATAATTTCCGACACCGAGCGTCAGATACGCGAGCGTGAGCCTGATTTCTCGGTAGAGGCACTGCCGCTTGATGACAGGGCGGCGTATGAGCTTATATCCTCGGGCAACACCGACGGCATATTCCAGCTTGAGTCCGGCGGTATGCGCCAGATGTTAACCCAGCTTCGTCCCGACTCGATTGAGGACATAATCGCGGCGATATCGCTTTACCGCCCGGGACCTATGGAGTCGATACCGAAATATATTGAAAACCGCAAGAATAAAGATAAGATAACCTACAAAACACCTCTGCTTGCGCCTATCCTTGATGTTACCTACGGATGCATGGTGTATCAGGAGCAGGTAATGCAGGTGTGCCGCTCGGTTGCGGGATATACGTTTGGACGCGCGGACCTTGTTCGCCGTATGATGGCAAAGAAAAAAGCCGAGGAAATGGAAAAAGAACGCGCCGTATTTGTTGAGGGCGCGGCGAAAAACGGCATTTTAACAGAGGTAGCAAACGAGCTTTTTGACGAAATGTCGGGCTTTGCATCGTATGCGTTCAACAAGAGCCACGCGGCGGCATATGCCATTATTTCCTACAGAACCGCATATTTAAAGAGCCATTATCCTGCACAGTATTTAGCGGCGCTTATGACATCCGTTATGGGCAACGCCACAAAAACCGCCGAATACGTGGCGGAATGTACAAGATACAAAATCAGCATCCTTCCGCCGGATATCAACGAATCCACCGCCGATTACCGCGCTATTGTTAGCGGTGAGGGACGGTATATCCGTTTCGGTCTGCTGGCACTTAAAAACCTCGGTGTCGGATTTATTGAGCGAATAGTCGAGGAGAGAAAAGAGCGGCCGTTCAAAACCTTCGAGGATTTTATCGAGCGCATGTATGCCAAGGACATGAACAAACGGCAGGTGGAAGCGCTCATAAAAAGCGGTGCGTTTGATGGGCTTGGCGTTTACAGAAGCCAGCTTCTTCTGTCTTATGACCGCATTATAGACCATCAGCAGGAAATAAGCCGCACAAATGTTGCGGGGCAGATGGACCTTTTTTCAATGGGATTTGAGGATGCCGTTAAAGTGGCGAGATTTGAATATCCCGATATACCGGAGCTCTCGTTCCGCGAAAAGTTGAGGCATGAAAAGGAGTGCTCGGGAATATACTTCTCGGGACATATGCTTGAGGATTACTCACGTCACACCAATGCCATTAAACCTACCAATATAGGAAATATTCTCGCGGCGTTTGGTGAGGACGAGCAGTCTGAGGAGATATTTGCCGATAAGCAGACGGTCACCGTGTGCGGAATCGTAACGCGCCGTCAGCTCAAAACCACCAAAAACGGTGCACAGATGGCATTTGCCGTGCTTGAGGACAGACTTGGTGAGATTGAAGTTCTTGTCTTCCCGAAAACGTTTGAGAGCGACGGGCATATGTTTGCGCTTGATGCGGCACTTTGCGTTGTAGGACAGCTTTCCGTGCGCGATGACGAGGAGCCGAAGATACTCTGCCAGAGTGTGCTCATGCTCGACGATAACGAGCACTTCGGCACGCAGTCGCAAATGCCAAAGCAGTCAAGGGAAAGTACGGCGTATACGCCGAAGGCTCCGCAAACCGTACAGCCACCGGTAAAGCCTACAGCACAGACACCGGAGCCTCCGCAAAAGGGAGAGGATAACGTTTACCGTGTACGCGGTGTGTCAGCTCCGCCGGTGATACAGGCCGCCGTGCCGCGTGCCGCAACACCGTCGCCGACACCTGCACCCATGGCAATGCCGCAGAAGATATATCTTCGCGTTGAGAAATGCGCGGATGATGATGTTGGATTTTGGAAGGCACAGAATCTTGCGCATATATTCTGCGAGGGCATGACGGAGATTATCTTTTATGACAAATCAAGCGGCGAATATAAGCGAATGACGGGCGTGCGCCTTAATGCAACACCGTTCGTTGTTAACGAATTTCGTCTGCTGCTTGGAAACGATAACGTAGTTATAAAATAAAGGAGAGGTAAAAATGGGTATTTTTTCAAAGAAGAAGACTGAAACACAGGCTGCGCCGAACAGAATCCTTAAGCTTGCAAAGATATGTTCACCCATACTCAAAGCGCTGTATTATGTTTCCATTGTGGTGATTGTTCTGCTTGGAATTATTGCGCTTATCATGCTTTTTGTTAACACTTCTGTTGAAAATATGATGTTGCCGCCGTTTATGAGCGTACACGGCGACGAATACTATTCCATCACGATCGGTAACGGAATACGCATGCATGCGCCTTATGACACGGTGAGCCTTGGCGACATCAAAACGGTTATATATGCAGAACTTATGATGCTTGCTGCGGTGCTTTGTATATTTGCTCCGATTGCCTTATTTCTCTCAAAGTTTTTCAAAAATGTTTTTGGCGGCAAGGAGTATGATCTCATAAACGTACGCTATATAAAGTATATTGCCATTACAGTAATGGTTGGCAGCACGTTTGTGCGCGTCTTCAGAGGTGTATATAACTATCTGCTTGTGAAAACGTTTGTGAGTGATTCCGAAATGATACGCTTTGCGTTTGAGCTTGATCTTGGTGGAATTGCAATAGGTGTGCTTATATTTGTATTTGCATCTGTTTTTGGAAATTTATGTGAGAGGCACCAAAAAGCCGTTTCTGCTGTAACACAAGCTTAAATTTTCAAGAAGTGTTATATATATTCACAGAATTTTAATTATATTGCGGTATAATTATGAAACAAAAACCACCTTTGTGACGTCAATTAAGATAAACCGCTTTATTTGTGGAAAGGGAATCGAAGATTGAACAGTAAGAAACAAAAAAACAACAGTCAAAAAGTAAATTGGGGGCGCGAGGTTGCCAATTCCGGAAAACTTGCCGGAACGGTTATCGGTCGTATACTTTCATATATTTTGAACGCACTTTTGACGGTTATCCTCATATGCTTTATAACCGGTATAATAGTTGCGACTGTTTTCGCGGTATATGTTAAAAATTATATAGATCCGTCAATTGATCCGGCTATTTTTAAGGTAAACTCCAGTCAAACATCCAAGATATACTATATGGATTATACCGACAGACAAAACCGTATCGGTAAGATGGTCGAGATAAAGGACGAACAGCTCTACGGCGCGGAGAACAGCGTGTGGGTGTCGTATACTCAGATACCGCAGGACCTTGTGGATGCTTTTGTGGCAATCGAAGACAAGCGCTTCTGGAGCCACAACGGAGTTGACTTCTGGCGTACCGGCGGTGCGGTGCTCAATTATTTTATCCCGTTCAAAAACAGCCAGGGCGGCGGATCGTCTATAACACAGCAGACCATAAAGAATCTCACGGACGATAAGGATTACACCCCGCAGCGTAAGATTCAGGAGATACTGCGCGCGTTTAATCTTGAAAAGCAGCTTGACAAAACCGAGATACTTGAGCTGTATCTCAACAACATTTATCTCTCGCAGAACTGCTACGGCGTTCAGGCGGCGGCATACACCTATTTTAACAAGGATGTTTCCGAGCTGTCGCTCATAGAATGTGCGGCGATAGCATCGATCACAAACTCGCCCACAAAATTTGACCCCGTTCAAAATCCCGAGGAGCATGCAGAACGCCGCAACCTTATACTCAGGCAGATGCTCGAGCAGGGTTATATTACGCAGGAAGAGTTTGACAGCGTACACAATAAAGAGCTTGTGCTCGACTATCAGGGCAGAGCAAAGGATGCGTCTGTCACATCGAATTCTTGGTACACCGACCAAGTTATGATCGAGGTGGCGCAGGCGCTTTGCGATAAGCTTGGTTACACCAAGGAAATGGCATACAACCTTATTTACACCGGCGGACTTCAGATAGTAACACTTCAGGATCCTAACGTGCAGACGGTTCTTGAAGAAGTTTACACTAACGATGCCAACTTCCCCAAGACAAATAACGCAATACAGCCGCAGTCGTCGGCGGTTATAATCGACCCGAATACCGGTGACGTGCTCGGACTTGTCGGAGCGCGCGGTGTGAAAGAAGCAAATCTGCTGCTTAACATGGCAACCGGTACCACACGCTCCCCCGGTTCGTCTATAAAGCCGCTGTCGGTATATGCTCCGGCGCTTGAATACGGGTTTATAGACTACGGCAAAACTTATGACGACACTCCCGTAATATTCAACTATGACGAGGAGGATGAGGAGCAGGAAAACGCTATCGCGTGGCCGAAGAATCTGCCGGAAAGATACGGCGGTCTTACCACGGTAAACGATGCCGTTACACGCTCTGTCAACACCGTTGCGGTGCGCATACTTGAAGAGCTCGGTAAAGATACTGCGTTTGATTTTGTGAAAAACAAGCTTCAGATGAACAGCTTTATTGAGTATGCAACACTTGCCGGCGGAACGGGTATCACCGATAAGGATACCTCGGCGCTTGCTCTTGGCGGTATGAACTACGGTGTTACAAATCTTGAGATCACAGCCGCATACCAGATATTCGCAAACGGCGGTGTGTACAATAAGCCCAGAACATGGCTTAGGGTTCTCGACTCCGAAGGAAATGTAATTATCGAGAACGAGGCAGAGAGCTATGTTGTAATAACCGAACAGACCGCATCGATTATGACAAAGATGCTTGAGAATGTTGTTTACCGCGGTACAGCAACTTCTGTGACACTCAAGAGCACTGTTAACTGTGCCGGAAAAACCGGTACCACATCTAATGACGTTGACCGATGGTTTATAGGATATACACCGTATTATGTCGGCGGCGTTTGGTTTGGATATGAGATTCCTCAGTCGCTCGGAACTCTTTCGTGGAGCCCTTGTACTGTGGCGTGGGATATCATTATGGCGAAATTGCATGAGGGGTATATCCAAAGCGGAGAGGAGCTTAAGACCTTCGAGCTTGCCGACGGAGTTACCAAGGCAACATACTGCAAAGACTCGGGCATGCTTATGACATCCGCGTGTCACGCGGACCCGAGAGGCAACAGAGCCGAGGTTGGATACTTCACCCACGACACAATGCCAAGTGAGTATTGCGATAAGCACGTTATGGTGGACTATGACTACAAAACCGGCGGTATTGCTCATGAGGGCTGTCCCAAGGAGAATATTAAGAGCGTGGGACTTCTTAATGTAAAACGAAGCTTCCCGGCTGATGTTACGGTTACAGATGCGCAGTACACTTATGTTGATGTATACGACGATACCGTAATGCCCACAACCGGAGATGTGCCGTTCTATATCGGACTTTACGGCGAGGGAGAATATCCCGGACACACAGATACGCAGGGCAAGCGTCTTTACAACAGCTATTGCCATGAGCATCATGTTGAACCCGAACCCGAACCCGAACCCGAACCCACTCTTCCGCCGGATACCGGTGAAACAGGTGAGGGTGGAGAGCAGACCGATCCGAGTGATACCGAAGAGTCATCCGACACCGGAGAGGGCTCACAGAGCGGCCACTTGCCTATCTGAAACGCATAAAATACGAGATCACCTCATACGATTGTGTGAGGTGATTTTTTATGAAGGGCAATAATATTAAACTAAGACTTCGCTCAACTATAAGTACGGAGCTGCGTTCAATTAACTTAAAATGTGTCATCATAGGCGCTGTGATAATTCTGATTGGCGGATTTTTGAGCGCATTTGCCGCCGGTTCAACCGAATCCTACCGTGAACTAAACCGACCGGGTTTCGCTCCGCCGGCGGTTATCTTTCCTATTGTGTGGACTGTTCTGTACATACTGATCGGCGGTGCGGCCGGTGCTGTTGCATGTGCTTGTACCAAGGCGTTTGAGGGGGATAAATATAAGGGGCTGCTGTTTTTTGTTATAATGATAGTCTTTAACTATGTCTGGTCACCGCTGTTTTTTGGAGCACAGGCGTACTTTGCGGCATTTGTTGCTGTCATTATGATGATAATTCTGACATTTTTCACTATTATATTCTTCGGGCGCATATATAAGATCGCGGCATTTATTATGGCTGTATATCTGCTTTGGTTATTTTTTGCGGCGTATCTTAATTTGGCGATAATTATTCTTAACTGACAGCGAAAGCTCTTTTAAAGTGACGTTAAGAAAAAGTGAATTATTACTTAATGTGCCAAAATTATTGACGGTTTCTATTGACAAAACTCCGAGAAAATAGTATAATATACGCATAGGCGAAATGATTGTGCACCGTATTCCACGCGGCACAGTGCCTATATCAAATTTCAGGAGGAAATTAAAATGAATCTTAAGCGTATTTTAGCAATGGTGCTTGTAGGAATCATGGCAGTTCTTTGCCTTGCATCCTGCGGCGGCGCAAAGACTACTGTTAACGTAACTCTCAAAATCAACTGCAACGATCCCGATTTCCCGATCATTCTCAACGTTCCCGTAACTGTTGAAAAGGAGAACCCCACTGTTCTCGATGCTTTCACTATCGGATGTGATGCAGCTGAAATGGCTTATGTTCTTGATGCAAACGGCGAGTCTGTACTCGACATCGACGTATACAAGGACTATAAGGACACCGAAACCAACACTACTTACTTCTGGTACTACACCATCAACGGCAAAGAACCCTCCAGCGGTAAGGCAGCAGACAATGTTATCGCAGAAGGCGATACCATTGAGTATATCTACACTTCATTTGTTCCTGAACAGTAATTGCGTAATACGAGGCGGTCAGCACGATATGTGCTGACCGTTTTTGTTTTTGTGTAATATTTTATGCATGGGACGAGTATAATTTAACAGTACATTATTTCAGGAGGAAAAAACATGTTTATATATTCAATGAAAGCAAATACTGTTAAATTTTTCGGAGTTACGGCGATTGCCATGGTTGCTCTTGTCACGCTGCTTATATTTATCCCGTCAGCGGAGCCGGCTATGTCTGACGGAGTTCTCACATCTGTTGAAAATGTGAAGTTTGATAAAATAAAGAGCGCCGGCGACCGAATTGAGTTCCTGCGGCAGTTCGGGTGGGAGGTTGATCCTACCGCCGTTGAAGAAGCGGAGGTAACTGTGCCGGAGGAATTTGACAAGGTGTACCAGAGCTATAACGAGCTTCAGAAGAAGCAGGGCTTTGACCTTATGAAGTATGCCAAGAAGACTGTCAAACGCTATACATACCGTATAACAAATTATAGCGGATATGACGGCGATGTGCTCGTAAGCATACTGGTGCATAAAAACAAAGTCATTGGCGGCGATGTATGCTCCGCGGATGCGAACGGATTCATCCACGGCCTTGACAAAAATATCGGATACTAAAGAGTATACAAAAAGGAAGGCGTGCCGCGCCTTCCTTTCTTCTTACATGTATTTATATTTGATTCGGTCGTAGATGTGTCCGAGGGCACTTGCCGTGTAGGCTATGAATATCAGGGTTATGATGAGCGGAATGTACCAGTAAACCGCTTTAATGTCTGCACGAAGCAGAATATATCCCATATTTGAAACAGTGGTGATCACTGCCCAAACAAGCCAAACGGTAATTCTCACATCCGACTCATGCTTGTGCTTGTCATAGATGCTGACAAGCGTGCGGTCATTGATGCCTGATGCTGCCAGATGTGTTTCGGATATCTTCTTGAGCTCTCTGAATATTATGTATACAACTACGCCCATAGCTGTGTATTCAAATGCCGTAGCGATTCTTGTTATATTGAACATATTGTATATCTGTATGTTGTCATACACCCTGTCAAGGTCAAAGTAAAGGTCGAAATAGAGAGAAACTCCGTATGACAGTGCGGAGAGGGCAGTGAAAAGTGCCGGGAAGATAATCGCCGATTTCGGGATGGATGCCATTTTACGGATGTTTAACATCGCAGCCAGAATGAATATTGCACCGAGGAAGGTGGGAACCACATTTACGTCATCTATCCATACATTCGGCAAGAACACAACTCCGGCTGTGATAAGCGCGAACGTGGTACGGAGATTGCGTCGTATAGCGAGGCCGATATCCTGTGCAACGTGAATCTCATAGTCATAGAGAACGCGTACGAGAAACGGCTTCTCATTTGCGATGCGTATGATGTAAGCGAGAAGAACAACAAGCCATATGAATCCAAGCGTCGTGCCGACTGTAAGGTTGAACGATGTGAGAAAGCCTTGATATCTCGCTATATCAAACTGAACGCCGTTTGTGATGTAGCCCGAATACTGGAAGCTGGAGAGCGAGCAAAGCTCGGGCAGAACGCAAAGGGCGGATTTCAAAACGAAGAATACGTTTGTGAAGGTGCGCACGCTCTTAATTTTGCAAAAAACGGCCTTGCCGTCAAAACGTGTGCCGAAATATTCGAGTCCGTCGAATATACGTCCGGCGACGGGGATTATGTACACAAGCTCCATGACTCCAAAAACGAATGTGAGCAGCAGCTTGAATGTCGGACCGTCACTGGGGGGGATAACGGGGAGAAGCAGTATAGCTAAAAGCTTTGCAAGCATAAAATAGCGCAGTTTGACAAGTCCCTCTACGGCATCCCGGGTATTGGGGCAGAGGTCCGCCCATTTTTCGAGCCCTTTCAAAAGAAACACAATGCCGAAAAAGTCTGGCAGAAAATCAACGATATTTATGCATGGGTTAAACAAAAATACTACAGCCGCTATAAACCATCCAAAGCCGAGTCTTTTCCTTGGGGACGTTGCTCTCGCCGATTTTTGTGCTTTTGTCATATGTAATACCTTTCCCAAAATCAGTTAATTACTTCTTATGCTTATTTTTCCACGCAATAATCTTATCAATCGAGTTTTCTTTATATGGCATGTCCTCATCCCCCTCAAGGCAGATGCGGGCGTAAGAGGAAAAGAGAACCGAGAGGTTTAAAAACAGCGTGAGATATGCAAAGATGAATGCGAATATTCCCACATATGCGGTAAATGCAGTAAACCCCTCACCCGTAATGACACCTTGAGAGCGAAGAAGCGAGCACACCGTGGAACACATTTCAAGCAAGAGATAAACAACGGACACGGAGAGCATGAGGGAACTCTTTTTAGCGAGCTTTGGTAACTCCACCTCAAGCGAGAGCTTGTATATGCCAACAAACAGACACGCGGTGAAGCCAAGAATTCCAAGGGCGTACACGCTGTTTGTAACGGGAACTAAAATGGCGTTAGCGGCGTCTGAAAATCTTCCGTCGATGCTTGCAACATCGAGCATCAGTCCGGTTACACACAGTGCGGACAGCACGGCCAGAGCAATCTTTCCAAGCGAGAACGGCTTGTTCGCCTGACAGTAGAACGTAAGCTTGCGAAGTCCCAAAAACATGAATATACATCCTACAATCGCAAAGTTGGGTAGCACGTCAATTCGGCTCAGCGGGAAGAATATAAGGAAAAAATATCCTATATAAAGTTGACCAAATCCCATAAATAATCCCTTTATCTAATCTTACAATGGGCGCGTTTTACGCGCCCATTCATATTTTTATTCGTCGGTATCAATTCCGCTTCCGCAGCACTTCTTATATTTTTTGCCGCTTCCGCAGGGGCACGGATCGTTACGTCCGACCTTGACATTCTGTGTGGCGTTTGCGCTCACAATGCCGGATTTTGCGGCACCGGGAGCTTTGGGGGCGGGGCGCATCTGTGCGCCGCCTGCAAATCCCTCGCCGGTAGCTCTCGCTACTGCAACACGCTTTATCTCCTGCTCCTTCTTTGTGGGAACGGAGAGAATCTTACGCATTGTATCCTCGCGTATCTGCGCGATCATATCTTCAAACATGTCCGCACCCGTGAAGCGGTATTCGTTTATGGGACTGCGCTGTGCATACGCCTGAAGTCCCACAGAGCTGCGAAGATCGTCCATGGCGTCGATGTGGTTCATCCAGTTGCGGTCAACCGAGTCGAGCAGTACAACTCGCTCAAGCTCACGTACACGCTCGCCGAAGGCTTCTTCCTTGGAAGCGTAAAGTGCGTCTGCGCGCTCGTGGAGGACTTTACTTATATCGTCACGGGTGAGCGACTTAAGCTCATCCTCGCTGTACTTAAAGTCGTTCGGAGCGCAGAGAAGACCGAAGAAGTGTGAGCGTATCGCGTCGATGTTCCACTCCTCGGGATTTTCCGAAACAGTGTGGGTGTTTACGACCTCGTCGATGGTGTCGTTAACCATGCCGCGTACGGTTTCATGAAGGTCTGCACCGTCGAGCACAGAGCGGCGCTGCTTGTAGATGATGTTACGCTGCTGATTCATGACGTCGTCATATTCGAGGACTGTCTTACGGCGCTGGAAGTTCTGATCCTCAAGGCGCTTCTGTGCACCCTCGATAGCGTTTGAGAGGATACCGGCGTCGATAGGCTGATCCTCTTCAAGTCCGAGGCGCTCAACAACGCCGAGTACACGTTCGCTTCCGAAAAGTCGCATGAGGTCATCCTCAAGCGAGAGGAAGAAGCGTGACTCACCGGGGTCACCCTGACGTCCGGAACGTCCGCGAAGCTGGTTATCTATTCGGCGGCTCTCGTGACGCTCTGTGCCGATAATGAACAGACCGCCCGCGTCGCACACCTTTTTAGCTTCGGGAGCAATTTCAAGCTTATATTTTTCGAGAGATTCGTGATACTTCTCGCGTGCTTCGAGCACGATATCGTCAACATCGTTTGACATTCCAACAGCAACAACGATCACAGACTCGTCGTATCCGAGCTTTCTAAGGTCATTCTTCGCAAGGAACTCTGCGTTACCGCCGAGCATGATATCCGTACCGCGTCCTGCCATGTTTGTTGAGATGGTTACCGCGCCAAGCTTGCCTGCCTGGGCAACGATCTCCGCCTCTCGCTCATGATACTTTGCGTTGAGAACAACGTGGGGAATGCCGTTCATCTTGAGCATCTTGGAGAGCTCTTCCGATTTTTCAATGGAAACTGTACCTACCAGAACAGGCTGTCCCTTTTCGTGGCATTCCTTTATCTGTTTAACGATAGCGTTATACTTTCCGCGTACGGTTTTGTAAACGCAGTCGCTGTGATCGCGGCGGATCATCGGCTTGTTGGTGGGAACCTCAACAACGTCAAGTGCATATATCTCGCGGAACTCGTTTTCCTCAGTCAGAGCGGTACCGGTCATACCGGACAGCTTTTTGTAAAGACGGAAGAAGTTCTGGAAAGTGATAGTTGCGAGTGTTTTGGTTTCCTTTTTAATGTCAACTCGCTCTTTTGCCTCGATTGCCTGATGCAGACCGTCCGAGTAGCGTCTGCCGGGCATTACACGGCCGGTGAACTCGTCAACGATAAGCACCTCGCCGTCCTTAACGATGTAGTTAACATCCTTTTGCATGGAGCCGTAAGCCTTTATCGCCTGGTTTATGTGATGTGAAATAGTGGAATTCTCGGGATCGGAGAGGTTTTCAAGATCAAAGTATGCCTCTGCCTTCTTGATACCGCTCGCTGTGAGGGTAACTGTCTTCGCTTTCTCGTCAACGATGTAGTCGCCATCGATATCGTCGTTCAGTTCCTTTGAGTCAAGCTCTTTTATAACGAACTTTTTGAGTGTGCGGACAAACTTGTCGGTATGATCGTAAAGGTCGGTGGACTTTTCGCCAGCGCCGGAGATTATAAGAGGAGTTCTCGCTTCATCGATAAGAATGGAGTCAACCTCGTCGACGATTGCGAATGCATGTCCGCGCTGTACGAGCTGTTCCTTGTAGATAACCATGTTATCTCTGAGGTAGTCGAAGCCGAACTCATTGTTTGTACCGTATGTGATGTCGGCGTTGTATGCGTTGCGCTTGGCATCCTTGGTCTGGTCGTGTATGATAAGACCGGTAGACAGACCGAGATAGCCGTAGACCTTGCTCATTTCCTCGCTGCCGGTTTTCGCAAGGTATTCGTTAACGGTGACGATATGCACACCGTTGCCGGCGAGAGCGTTAAGATATGCCGGCAGGGTTGCAACGAGGGTTTTACCTTCACCGGTCTTCATTTCGGCGATTCTGCCCTGGTGGAGAATGATACCGCCGAGCAGCTGAACTCTGAACGGACGCTTGCCGAGCACACGGTCTGCCGCCTCGCGTACTGTTGCGAACGCATCGGGGAGGATATCGTCAAGTGTTTCGCCGTTTGCAAGGCGCTCCTTGAGAATCGCGGTCATGCCGCGAAGGTCCGCGTCGCTCATTGCCTTGTACTTATCGGCAAGAGCTTCGATTTTATCAACGGTGGGGATGAGTTTTTTAATCTGTCGCTCACTGTATGTGCCGAAAATTTTGTCTATAAGCTTCATAGAATATATCTCCAATTCTCACGAATTATTTTCGCTGAAAATGCTAAAAAAGCATACATGTAATTATTATACTACATTTTTTAGAATATTGCTATAAGTATTTGTAAACTTTCAGCTTTTTTGTGCGGTGTTCGGCGGCTTTGCCGCCGGGATTACGCGTAAAAGAGGGGACAGACAACCAGCTGCGCAGGTTTTCTATCCCCTCTTAGACTCCCCAGTTTTCCTTGCCGGCGCCGGAGGCGCTCCCCTGCGCTCGAAGAAAGACTCGCTTGGTGCAGTGAGCGCTTCGCGCTTACACACTGCCCATATTGCAGGTAGCGCACACCCTCATCAGTCGCCTGCGGCGACAGGTTCCCCCAAGGGAAGCCTTTTCCGGATGAGGGCTCAAGTGGAGCGGTATTTTGCGATTGCCACTTTACAGCGCGAATCTTTTTTGAGCGCGAGTCGGGCGAAAAGCAAGGAGGACGGGAGGAGTCCGAGGAGGGTGAGGGAACTGCGCAGCTGGTCCCCCACCCTCCTCGAGTTATTATGCATACGGCGATGCGCCGCACATTCGGGGCGCTCATGAGAGCGCCATACGCAAACAAAAAGAGAGGGACAGCAAAACTGTCCCTCCAAGATATTACATCTTTGCGAGCGCCTGCTCGAGATCAGCGATGATGTCCTCGGCATCCTCGATGCCCACAGACAGACGGATAAGATCCGGCAACACACCTGCGGCAATAAGCTGTTCATCAGTCATCTGACGGTGAGTGGTGCTTGCGGGATGCAAGAGACATGTGCGCGCATCTGCAACGTGTGTCACGATTGCGCCGAGCTGTAAGCTGTCCATGAATTTGGTAGCCGCCGCACGTCCGCCCTTTACGCCGAACGAGATAACGCCCGAGGAGCCATTCGGCAGATACTTCTGTCCAAGCTCGTAGTATTTGCTCGACTTGAGCCCGGGGTAGTTAACCCATGTAACCTTGTCAGATGCTTCAAGATATTCTGCAACAGCCTGTGCATTTTCGCAGTGACGCTTTACGCGCAGGTGAAGCGTTTCAAGTCCGATGTTTAAGAGGAACGCGTTCTGCGGCGACTGGATCGAGCCAAGGTCACGCATGAGTTGTGCTGTTGCCTTGGTGATGTAACCTGCCTTGCCAAAATCCTGCGCATAGGAAACACCGTGGTAGGAGTCGTCGGGAGTGGTCATGCCCGGGAACTTGTCGGCGTTTGCGAGCCAGTCAAAGTTGCCGGAGTCAACGATAACGCCGCCTACTGAGGTCGCGTGGCCGTCCATGTACTTTGTCGTGGAGTGGATAACGATATCCGCACCGAACTTGAACGGATTGCAGTTTATCGGAGTGGGGAAGGTGTTGTCAATTATAAGCGGAACACCGTGGGCGTGTGCCTGACGCGCGAACTTCTCGATATCGAGCACGATGAGCGCGGGATTTGCGAGAGTTTCCGCGAATACAGCCTTGGTGTTGGGCTGGAACGTTGCCGCGAGCTCTTCCTCGGTGATGTCGGGGTGTACGAATGTTGCATCAATGCCCATACGCTTCATTGTAACCGCAATGAGGTTGAAGCTTCCGCCGTAGATAGCGGAGGATGCCACGATGTGGTCACCTGCACCGAGAATTGTAAAGAGCGAGAAGAATGTTGCCGCCTGTCCGGAGGAGGTGAGCATAGCCGCCGCACCGCCTTCGAGTGCCGCTATTTTAGCCGCTACGGCATCGTTTGTGGGATTCTGCAGACGGGTGTAGAAGTAACCGCTTTCCGAAAGGTCGAAAAGACGTCCCATCTGCTCGCTGGACTCATATTTGAATGTTGTGGACTGGTAGATCGGGAGTACACGTGCCTCGCCGTTGGCGGGGGTGTAGCCGGCCTGAACGCAGTTCGTGTTTATCTTGTATGCCATTTGAATCACTCCTTTATTTAGTGGGCTTGTAACCGTCTTTGAGTGTTACCACACGGTTGAAGGTGCCGGGATTCTTGGAATCAACGCAGAAGTAACCGGTGCGCACAAACTGGAACTTATCTCCGGGCTTTGCGTCTTTGAGGGACGGCTCAAGCTTTGCGTTTGCAAGTACTTTCTTGGAATCGGGATTGAGGTAATCGGTGTATTCCTTGTCCTCGGGAAGCTTTGAGGGATCCTCGAGAGTTAAGAGGTTTTCGTAGAGAACAACATCTGCATCAATGGTGTTGTCAGCAGAGAGCCAGTGGATAGTACCCTTGATCTTGCGTCCGTCAACGGGATTGCCGTTACCGGTTTCGAGATCGGCTGTAGCGTGGATTTCCTTGATGCTGCCGTCGGCATTCTTCACGATCTCGCCGCATTTGATGATATATGCGCCCATAAGACGAACCTCGCCGTCGGGCTTTAAGCGGAAGAACTTGGGCGGCGGAACCTCTGCGAAATCCTCGGCATCAATGTAAAGCTCTTTGGTGAACTTAACCTTGCGAGTACCCATATCGGGGTTCTGCGGATGGTTGGGAAGCTCAAACTCCTCAACCTTATCCTCGGGATAGTTGTCGATTACAACCTTGATAGGATCGAGCACTGCAACACGTCTGGGCGCGGTTTCGTTAAGCTCGTCGCGGATGCACGCTTCAAGCAGACGGATATCAACAAGGCTGTCGGACTTCGCAACGCCGATACGGCCGCAGAAATCAACGATAGAAGCGCCGGTGTAACCGCGGCGGCGCATACCGCAGAGCGTGGGCATACGGGGGTCGTCCCAGCCGTCAACTCTGCCGCTTTCAACAAGTCCGCGAAGGAATCTCTTGGACAGAACTGTGTTTGTTATATTAAGGCGTGCGAACTCGATCTGACGGGGAGTGTGAGGCACGCTCACGTTTTCGATAACCCAGTTGTAAAGCGGACGGTGTATCTCAAACTCAAGCGAGCAAAGCGAGTGGGTGATACCCTCGAGTGCGTCCTGGATAGGATGTGCGAAGTCGTAGGTGGGGTAGATGCACCATTTGTCACCGTGACGGTGATGATGCATGTGCTTGATGCGGTAGATAACGGGGTCACGCATCCAGAAGTTGCCGGATGCGAGGTCGATTTTTGCACGCAGAGTATATTTTCCGTCCGGGAACTCGCCGTTTTTCATTCTCTCGAAAAGGTCAAGGCTCTCTTCCATGGGACGGTCGCGCCACGGGGAACGTGCGGGATTCTGCAAATCGCCGCGGTATTCGTCCATCTGATCCGCGGTAAGCTCGCACACGTATGCAAGTCCCTTCTTTATAAGCTCAATGGCGTATTCATAGTCCTTTTCAAAATAGTCGGAGCCGTAGAAGAAACGGTCTTCCCAGTCAAATCCGAGCCAGTGAATATCCTCTTTTATCGCGTCAACATACTCGGTATCCTCTTTGGCAGGATTGGTGTCGTCCATGCGAAGGTTACACTTGCCGCCGTATTTTTTTGCTGTGCCGAAATCGATAGCGAGTGCCTTACAGTGACCGATGTGAAGGTAGCCGTTAGGCTCGGGCGGGAAACGTGTGTGCACCGCTTCGACCTTACCCTCGGCAAGATCTTCGTTTATAAATTCTTCAATGAAATTTGATGCTTCGATAGCCATGATATTTTCTCCTTGTTTTGATGTTATAAGGATGTGATTTTATATTGATGATGTCGGAAGCCTCGTCTCTGTCAGCATAAACTAAGCGGACAGTCGAGGACGCCTGTCCCTACAAAAGAAATTTAAAATTCCCGTAGGGGAGGGGCTTGCTCCTCCCGTTATTACAATTTTTCAACAACCGCCATAATTCTTGCTGCGGTCTTCTCCTTGCCGAGAATCTGCATTACGGTGTAAAGATCGGGCGCGTTCATCTTGCCCGTTACCGCAACGCGGATGAACATGCTCACGTCGGCAACGCTTCCCTTGAATGCTGTGGGATCAGCCTTGTATGCCTTCATGTCGGATGCGAATCCAAGCTCGTCGGCGATAGCCTTTACCTTGTCAAACCATGCATTCATATCGTCCGTGGCATCGTAGGTTGCGATGAACTTTTCGAGTGCCGCCTTGATGTCAGCTTTAGCGAAGTTTTCGGGATAGGAGTCCTCGATAGCGTAGAACTCGTCGTAGAAGAATCCCATGTAAGGCTTTGCATCAGCCCATGTTGCAAGGTCCTTACGCGGCTTCTTGCCGCCTCTGCCGATGGCGAAAATGCTCTCGGCAAACGCCTTGTTTTCGGCGAGCACCTTACCAAAGTCAGCATCGAATTCGAGCGCCCACTCGGTTACCTTATCGGTAACGCTTGCGGCATCCATACGGGAAATTACGTTCTTTGAAACGTCATTAAGCTTGTCAAAATCGAACAGGCATCCCGATGTGGACATCTTCTTTATGTTGAACGGGAACTCGGTGTAGGGCTTGTCTGCGTTCTGCATATGCCACTCCTCATAGTTTGAGTTGAGAAGCGTCATGATATACTCGCACACGGCCTCGGGGCAGTAACCCATACGGGTGTAGTCGTCCATATTAGCGCCCATGTCGCGCTTTGAGAGCTTTTTCTTGTTGCCCGACTCGTCAAGCTTCATTATCTGCGCGATGTGCATGTACTTGGGCGTTTTGAAGCCGAGGTAACGGAACAGCTGGAGATGCTTTGCAAGGCTGGGAAGCCACTCCTCGCCGCGAACAACGTGAGTTGTGCGCATTAAGTGATCGTCAACCGCATGAGCGAAATGGTATGTGGGGATTCCGTCGGATTTCAAGAGGACGAAATCTTCATCGTTTTCGGGGAATTCAATATTTCCCTTGATAAGGTCGGTGAACTTGACCTTTTTATCCTCGGCTCCGTCAGCGAGGATTCTGACAACAAACGGATGTCCGGCCTTCAGATGCTCTTCAACCTCTTCAATGGTGAAGCTTCTGCGTGCGAGCATCTCGGCACGGCGAGCCTCTGCCTCTGCCTGCCAGTCGGTATTTTTAAGCTCCTCTTTTTTGTTGACTTGTGCGAGCTCGTCAAGCTCCTCCTCTGTGGTAAAGCAGGGGTAAGCCTTGCCTTCGCGGATGAGCTGTTTTGCGAATGTCTGATAAATCTCTGCGCGCTCGGACTGCTTGTACGGACCATATGCGCCCTGATCGGAGATCTTTCCGCTTGCATCGAGTATTGCGCCCTCGTCGAAATTGATGCCGTATGTGGCAAGCGTTTTGATGAGTCCCTCTGCCGCGCCCTCTACCTCACGCTTTGCGTCGGTGTCCTCGATTCTAAGATAGAACACGCCGCCGCTCTGATGTGCGAGGCGTTCACCTACGGTTGAGGGGAAGAGTCCGCCGAAGTGTACAAATCCCGTGGGGCTCGGTGCGAAACGTGTAACCTTTGCGCCCTCAGGGAGACTTCGCTCGGGGTAACGGGCCTCCATATCCTCGGGCAGGGTTTTGATATTCGGGAACAGCAGGTCTGCTAAATAACTGAAATCCATTTTCTACTTCCTTTCGGTTCTAATTTCTGAAATGCTTCATATATACGTTGGTTTGTCGTTCTTTTTCAAGTGTTGTAGTGCCGCCGTGACCGGGGTAAAGCTTGTAGTAGCCCTCGAGTGAGTGCAGACGTCGCAGCGAATACTGCATGGCATCCTCATCGCCGCCAAAGAGGTCGCATCGTCCGATGCTGCCCTTAAATAGCGTGTCACCGGTTATGATAAAGTCTGCCGCTTTGTAGCAGACCGAGCCTTCCGTGTGACCGGGGGTGTGCATTACTTCAAGCGATTCTTCTCCGAGCTTTACTGCGTCGCCGTCGTCAAGCGTTATCTCGGCGGGGGACACGTGCGAATCTATTCCGGCGAACTGCGCCATGTAGGTGAGCTGCGGATTGCACAGCGACTCGGCATCGTCTTTGTGAATCGCGACCTGTGCGCCGGTTATGCCTCGTAAATCCTCAAGCGAGAGCATGTGGTCAAAGTGGGCGTGAGTGAGCAGGATATATTTGATTTTTACGCCGAGCTTTTCACAGCGCTCGACGATAGTGTTTGCAGAATCCTCACCGCCCGGGTCGATAATGGCACCGACAAGCGTTGTGTCATCGTATACGATACAGCAGTTGGCGCTCATACGTCCGAGGGGCAAAATGTTCACTTTGAGCAATCACGTCACCTCACTTCACAGGATAATATTACTATAATAATATATTATATCACAATTCTCACCGTTTGTCTATATTTATGCGGTAAAAATTGCAATATTTTGTGCGCGCGTTTTATGCAGATTTACGTCTTGTCATCGTTTGCTGTTTGTGTCATGCCGATAACAGAAAAAATCGGTAAAATCGGTGACGCTTTAAGGCGTGTTTTGATTGGCGGCGGCGTATGGGATATGGTAAAATCAAGGCTGCACGGGGGACATTTCCCCTGCTGCATAAAATTTAACGGAGGTAATTATGAAAAAGCTTTTTTGTTTAACAACCGATTTTTTGCCGGAGAGGGGGTGTGCGTATGAAATACAGAGTTGACAGCGTGAAAATAACGCTTATCGAGGACGAAACGCTCGTCGCCGGCTCGGTTGGGGTGCACTATGCCGAGTTTGAGTTTGACGATTCTTGGGATGAGTACGCAAAAACGGCGGTGTTCAGAAACGGCAATGTGAGCGTTGAGCAGGTGGTCGTTGACGGAAAATGCGAAATACCGTGGGAAGTTCTCGCCCATAGCGGACAGCTTTACGTAGGTGTCCGCGGTGAGCTTGGCGAAAAACAGCGCCCGACCTTATGGGCGGCACGCAAGACCGTATACGAGGGTGCCGAGCACGGCGACGAAGCGCGCGAGCCTACGCCGGATATTTATCAGCAGTTACTTGCCGTGATTGCCGGAATTACAGAAGGTAAAACACCTGAGCTTCGCTGTGAGGGCAAGACTGTATTTTGGAAGTACACTCACGAGAACGATGACAGGTGGCGTGAGCTTGTTACGGTGGTCGACGGCAAGGACGGAGAACCG
>JAZTXD010000184.1:0-1597 GCA_045636265.1 Candidatus Flemingiibacterium sp. | reverse complement strand
GCACCGCCATCCTTGACCTTGTAGAGCTTTTCCCCGAAGCGCACACGCGCACCGTCCTCCAACTTAACGCCCTCTCTCCATTTCGGATAGAGCGAAACTGCTTTAAGAGCATCGTTATCATCGAGCCCTCCCACCGCTTTTTCAAGTATAGGGCGAAGCTCCCTCGCCCTCTCAATTATCTTGCTCATTCAGACACCCCCATAAGTATGTCATAAGCTTCTGCCTTTTCGAGCGTTTCCGAATCGACATCATCCTCGCTCGGTTTGCCCTTGCAAAACTCCGTTACGTCGACTCCCTCGGGAATCGCGCAAAATTCTCGCGGATTCGCGATAAAATCGTAATCGTGACGGCATGTGCAAGTGCCGCGAGTGCACCCGCATTCCAAAGGCTCGCCTATAGGGTTTCCAGCCTCGTCAAACTCCTCATAAAGGTCATATAGCTTATCGTGTAATACATACCCGTCCACGGGAGTGATGGTGTATACAGCGAATGCGCCGTCAAAAAATCTCTTACGCATTACGGTGTTGGCTATCAGCGTGGGGGTTACATCTTCGTAAGTTACTATCATATTAAAGTCCTCCCTTTTAGGTTAACCAACCTAAACTGCTTACATATTCTGCCCATGTCATTCCATTGGGCGCGGTACCGTTCGTCTCAAGCGCCGCCCATACACCGGCGTTAAGCTTCACAGAATAGGTGTATTCGTTATCCGTTCCCATATAGTTTTTTAAGTGAGAAATGATGCTCTTTGCACTCGCTACGCTCAACACCGAAGAAGCGCACTCAAATGTTCTTCCTATAACACCCTCAATGGTTATTTCTTCTATTGGCGTGGCATAGAACATATTTGAATACGATGTGTTTTCGGTAACAATTAACTTGCGTATAATTCGCATACTGCATGTGTAAAAAGCGCCTTGTCCGTTACCCTCAATAGTTACCGGTACTTTGGTATCTGTGATTAATGAGCTTCGGAATATATTATTTCCCGCGGCGCTGGAGCTGTTCGAGCAATATATTGGATATTTGGGATTGTAGTTAGCATCAGTCCATCCTTCGTAAGCGAATGCATAATTATAGTATCTCTTGTTACCATTGATTTGAAACGCATCCCAAAACGCATCGTACTCGGCTTGCTTGCCTTGTTCGATACCTTGCGCAATGCCTTCTTCTTTGCCTCTTTCATAACCGTTCTTATCCCCGAGGCTTGCATATTCAAGAGCCAAGCGTTCTACACTGTCAGACATTTCCGAGGGCTTATACTGAGCGTTCCGACTCGATGAGTTTATACTCAAGCCTCTTATTCTATCAGCAATATCCTTATAATACTTATCATCCGTCTTTACAATAGCCATCAGTAGCTCACCTCATCTCCATCGGGAAGCGCGGCAAGCACCGCATCAACCATTTCGGATTTGTCCGCTTCGGTAAAGTAATCCTCGCCCTTGACGGGAGTTTTGCCGGGCACACCCGGTTCTCCGTCCTTGCCGTCGACCACCGTAACAAGCTCACGCCACCTGTCATCGTTCTCGTGAGTGTACTTCCAAAATACAGTCTTGCCCTCACAGCGAAGCTCAGGTGTTTTACCTTCTGTAAT
>JAZTXD010000183.1:0-6047 GCA_045636265.1 Candidatus Flemingiibacterium sp. | reverse complement strand
CGGTGAACGGACGCATAGCCATCGGGTCACGTCTTACAACGCCTACTGCACCGGTAGCTGCCGCTGTGGTCTCGGAAGCCATGATAGAGCCTACGAACACACCGTGCTGCCAGTTTCTCGCCTGGTATACCAGCGGAGCGGGCTTTGCGCGGCTGCCGCCGAAGATGATAGCGGAGATCGGAACGCCTGCGGGATTTGTGAACTCAGAGGAGAGGCAGGGGCAGTTAGCCGCAGAAGCGGTGAAGCGGGAGTTGGGATGAGCGCCGCATGTGGACTTATCCTTCTTGTCATACTTGGTGTAGTCCCACTTGTTGCCCTTCCAGTCGATAGCGTTTGCAGGGGGATTCTTGTCAAGACCTTCCCACCAAACAGTGTTGTTGTCAAGGTTGTGAACAACGTTGGTGAAGATAGTGTCCTTAAGGCAAGTGTGGAGAGCGTTGGGGTTAGACTGCTCGTTTGTACCGGGAGCAACGCCGAAGAAGCCGTTCTCGGGGTTTACAGCCCAAAGTCTGCCGTCATCGCCAACACGGAGCCATGCGATATCGTCTCCGACGCACCAAGCCTTGTAGCCCTTCTTCTTGTATATTTCCGGCGGAATGAGCATTGCGAGGTTGGTCTTACCGCAAGCGGACGGGAATGCGCCGGTAACGTATTTAACTTCTCCGTCGGGAGTTTCGATGCCGAGGATGAGCATATGCTCTGCCATCCAGCCTTCCTTGCGTCCGAGATAGGATGCAATACGGAGAGCGAAGCACTTCTTACCGAGAAGAACGTTTCCGCCGTAACCGGAGTTAACGGACCAGATAGTGTTGTCTTCGGGGAAGTGAACGATATAGCGGTTCTCTTCATCGAGGTCAGCCTTTGCGTGAAGACCCTTGATGAAGCCTGCATCGTCGCCGAGAGCCTCAAGTACAGACACGCCAACGCGAGTCATGATTACCATGTTGAGTACAACGTAGATAGAGTCGGTAAGCTCGATTCCGTATTTAGCGAAAGGAGAGCCAACCTCGGACATGGAGTACGGAATAACGTACATGGTTCTGCCCTTCATAGCGCCGGTGTAAAGCTTGGTAAGCTTTGCGTAGCATTCCTTGGGGTCCATCCAGTTGTTGATGTTTCCTGCATCCTCTTTCTTGGAGGTACAGATGAAAGTTCTGCCCTCAACACGTGCAACGTCGTTTACCGCTGTTCTGTGGAGATAGCAGTTGGGAAGGAGCTCCTCGTTAAGCTTTATTATCTCACCGGTAGAGCATGCCTCGTCGCGAAGTGCGTTAATCTGCGCCTCGGAGCCGTCGATCCAAACGATCTTATCGGGCTGTGTCATAGCAGCCATTTCGTCAACCCACTCGGTAACGAACTTGTTTGTAGTAAGTGCCATAATGGTTCTCCTGTCATTTTTAATTATTTTTGCAAGATTTCGCAACCAAACTTGCAAAACCTTCGGGGTTTACCATTTCCCCGCCATTTTATATTATACATTATCCGTTTGCAAATTGCAAGTACATTTTTGCGGTTTTACGTGTTTTTTACATATTGTTAATAAAATGACGTTTCAGGGCTTTTGAATTAACGCTTTCCGCCCACTTGCACCAGTCGCATGCACAAGCTCACGCCTTCGCCGCCGAAACCGCCTCAAACAAATTATCCGACAGTCTTGCGAAATCCTCAAGCGTCAAACGCTCTCCGCGGATAGATGCGTCAAGTCCGGATGCTGCTATAGCCGCGGCAATTCCCTCTCTGCCAAGCGCACCGAATTCAGTACCGAGAGAGTTCGCAAGAGTCTTACGGCGCTGCGCAAACGCTCCGCGTATCGTCTTGAAAAGCGTCGCCTCATCCTTAACCGAAACGGGAGGTTCTTTGTAAAGACGTATGCGTATTACAGCGGAATCCACCTTGGGTGCCGGCAAAAAGCATCCTGCCGGTACGTTAAATAGCCGCTCGACTTTTCCGTAATACGAAAGCGATGCGGTAATCGCACCGTACTCACTGTCACCTGCCGGCGCCGTGAGCCTCTGTGCCACCTCTTTTTGAATCATGACCGTGATCGTATCAAACGGGAGCCTTGACTCCACGAGCTTCATAAGTATCGGGGTTGTAATGTAGTAAGGAAGGTTAGCCGCGACAGACACGCGCATTTCATCCGCGAGGAACTCTTTTTCGATAAGCTCGGCAAGGTCGGTTTTCATAACGTCCTGATTTATAACGGACGTGTTGGGGCAGTCGGCAAGAGTTTCGCCGAGTATCGGGATGAGCGTTGTGTCGATCTCCAGCGCAACTACTTTTTTTGCGCGGCACGCAAGCTCGCGCGTGAGTGTGCCGATACCGGGACCTATCTCGAGAATACCGCACTCACCGTCGCCGCACGCCGCCTCTGCTATACGTTCCGGCACGCTCTGATTTATGAGAAAATTCTGACCGAATTTCTTTTGAAATGTAGCTCCGTGGCGAGCCATAACCTCGCGTATAACGGAAATATCCGTAAGTTTCATGTTTATCTCCTATCTGCAGACCGCGCTTATCAAGGCTCAAATATTTTCAACTTTTTGGGGCTTTGCACTTGACAAATCTGCATCGTTCGGGTATAATATTAGTGTTGTCTATATTGTACCATATTTTCGGCGGTATTGCAACAGTAAAATGAAAATTGCTGGAATGGCGCAGTGGTAGCGCAATTGATTCGTAATCAATAGGCCGTGGGTTCAAATCCCATTTCCAGCTCCAAAAGCCGCAGGCTCGCCTGCGGTTTTTTGTTTTGTGGCTGTGAAATATACAAGAGCGGAGGAAAGCCCTCCGCTCTATGTATCAATATACTCAGTTGTCATTTGTCTTTGTTTATTTCGTCAAGATACCCTGCGGTAATAACACCAGAGGGTAATGCGATTATGGCAATGCCAAAAGCAGATGAAATCATAGTAACAATTCTTCCTATTGTTGATACTGGATAAATATCTCCGTATCCTACAGTCGTCAAAGATATTGTTGCCCAATAAATAGCATCGAAAAATGTTTCAAACGATTGTGGTTCAACATTGTATATCACAAGAGCCGAAACTAAAATATAAGCAACCGCCATTGTCGCTACGGCAGACAAAACCCTTTTCTGCTTTTTAAATACACTCGCTATAATATCAAAACTCTTTGAATATCTCAAAAACTTAAATGCCCGAAGCACTTTGAGCGTTCTTAATAATCTAAACAGTTTTAATAATCTAAAACCGCCGTTCAATATAGATATGGACGGCAATATTGAAACCAAATCAATGATCGCCATAGGCGTAATTGGATACACGAAAAAAGACACAACCGATTTTTTTAGTTTATAATCTGCAGTTATTAACCTTAAAATGTAATCCAATATAAAAATACCTACTGTTATGTAATCAATCCATTTGAAAACAACATTTGTTTCTTTGAACGCAAGAGGTATAATACTTACAACGATAGTTGTCATCATTATAAAGTCATATATACTGCTTAACTTGTTGTTATTACCAGTAGGTTCAACTATCGAATATAATTTCTTTCTCATAACTCACACCCATAAATAATTTTTTAAGCAGAGGTTTAGTAACTTGTCTTATATTTATTATAGCTTAAACTTGTTAATTTTTCAAGATACATGAATGAATCCATAACTTTTAACGTATTTTATCCCCTCTTGAAATGTACATAACTTTATGATACAATCGAAAACGCAATCAATAGCACCTAATGGCGAGATTTTCGTTCAATAATTACCATTTCTATCACCTCAGAATACACAAAAAGAAGCACTCGCCAACGCGAGTGCTTCTCCTATTTCTATTTACTTTTCCGCTTTTCCCGATGCCCAGCCGGAATATTCTCCGAGAAAATCCTCGGCTGATTTTATCATGCTGATACCGATCTTTCTGTCTTCTCTGAATCCAACGTTAATAGTCAGTATTCCGAAATAGTTGTCGATTATCTGAACCTTCATGAAAAGCTGACACGGGCTAACCCACGCCGCAGATGTTGCGCAGTCGTAAAGACGATTGCCCTTTTGTGTACCAACCTCGTCCGAGTAACCCTCCTGCGGAAACTTCGCGAATGCGTTTTCGCACATTCCGAAAGGAAGCTCCTTGTCGCCCTGCGCGTTTGTATAGTACATAGTGCCCTTGTCGCCCTCGAAGCAGAACTTGATTTTGGTGATGCCCATGGGGTTCTTGTCAAGCGTGTAGGTAACGCCGTTTACCTTATCAGCAAACGCGCTTGTCTTATCGCCCTTTGCGGCGAAAAGCTTGAGACCATTTGCATAAGCTTCAAGCGAACGAATCTCACTCTCGTTTTCCTCAATGGGAGCATCCTTGGCCGTGTGAACTATGAGGCGGTAGAAGTTGTCGATTACAACCTTCTTGCCCTCAACATGTCCCTGCAAGTCTGCGTTGTAGATGAGGATTATGTCCTTATCCGGGATGCAAAGTCCGAGCTGTGCGCCCATTCCGTTGAAGAGGAACGCTCCCTCGTAGCACATCCAGAACTGATATCCGTAGCCTTGACAGTTAAGCTCATTGAGTCCGCGAGGATTGTTGTCAATCTGCTTTGTCGTGGCGGCAGTCATATATGCTTCGTTGAGAATCTGCTCGCCGTCCCACTTACCCTTGTTCATGCAGAACATAGCGGTCTTTAAAAGGTCGGTCGGCTTGCAAACCAGCGCGGAATCAGACCACGAGTGTCCGCCGGGACACTTGAGTATGTACGCTTCCTTGGAGAATCCGATGCGGTCAAGCACCTTTTCGCGAAGGTAGTCAAGCAGTGTCTTTCCGGTTATGCGCTCAACAAGTGCGCCGAGGATAAACGAGCCGGTGCTGTCATAGTCAAACCCGGTACCTGACGGGCGAGTGAAGGGATGAGAATTTTCAAAATAGTATTTAACTCTGTCAGCAGGCTTATCGTTGAACCAATGCATGCACGGCTTTGCAGTGCTCATCATGAGCATATGGCGAAGCGTCTGATTTCTCATGTTTTCGTCGGGCTGATTTTTGATCTCCTCCGGAAAATATTTTGAAATCGGTGCATCGAGGTCAACGAGTCCGTCCTGCTCCAAAAATCCCATAGCAATTCCCACAAAGCTCTTGGTTACAGAATACATTCTGTGGAGAAAATCCTTATGGAACGGCGCCCAGTATTTCTCGAATACGATATTGCCGCGGCGCATAATGATAATACTGTGCGTGCAGAGATTGGAGTCCTCGAGAACCTTTATGTATTCTTCGATTTTAGCCGAGCTGATACCCACCTTTTCGGGAGTGGTGTAGTTCATAACAAATCTCCTCTATTAAAGGTTATAGTCGGTAAGATAATGCTTGGTGTTGTTTACCATTTCATCAAAGAGCTTTCTTGCATCCTCCATACCGCATGTAACGAGTGCATCGTTTACAAATACGTTGAAGATCTTCTCGATATCTCTTTCTGCAATAGCCGCAGAGAGCGCCTCCTGCTGATAGCATGCTCTGGAAACAAGCGGATATATTTCCTTCGGCACAGCACCTGCAAATACAGGTGTAAGACTGCCGGAACGGAATGCAGCGTTTGTTTCAACGATAGCTCCGATAGGAAGATTCGGAATCTGTCCGTAGTTGGGGATGTTTACGTTTGTAACAAGGTCGCCAAGACCGAGGAGCGCCTTCATCTGGTTTACGCCCTCCTCACCGGTTTCGCGCAGAGCAACCGGCATTTCTCCGGAGAGAAGCTTGCGGCTCTTTTCAAGTCTGTTCTTAAGGTCCTCTTTTCTCCAGGAAACAGGAGTAAGACCGAAGTGCATCTCGGCAACTCTTTCGGGATTTTCAAGATACCACTTACCTTCGCAGAACTCGGCAAGATGTCTGTCACCTGCAGCCGCTACAACGCCGAACTTTAAGAAGAGGTCCATCTTAACCTTTTCTTCGCTGCAGAAAACATTGTTCATCCAGTTGTTGTCAACAGGACCGTCGCCGCTGTAACCGTCCTTATATTTCTCGCAGAACTCTTTGTAAAGCGGAATGAGGTCGACATTCTTATATGTAGCCTTGGTGATCCATGTAAAGTGG
>JAZTXD010000182.1:0-23397 GCA_045636265.1 Candidatus Flemingiibacterium sp. | reverse complement strand
GGTGAAAGAGATCAAAAGAATTTTAAGCTTTACACGCCGCGCGATTGATGACTATCAGATGATCGAGGACGGCGACAGAATAGGTGTCGGAGTGTCCGCGGGCAAGGACTCATTAACGCTTCTTTGCGCACTGGCAGAGCTTCGCAGATTCTACCCCAAGAAGTTTGAGCTTGTGGCGATTACAGTGGACATGGGATTTGAGGGTATGGACTTCACACCCATTGCGGATTTGTGCCGTGAGCTTGATGTGCCGTTTGTTGTTTCGCCGACACAGATAAGCAGAATCATATTCGACGTGAGAAAAGAAAAGAACCCGTGCAGTCTTTGCGCTAAGATGCGCCGTGGCGCGCTTCATGATGAATGTAAGCGCCAGGGCTGCAATAAGCTCGCGCTCGGACACCATTTTGACGACGTTGTGGAAACGTTTATGCTAAATCTTTTCTACGAGGGACGGCTCGGCTCGTTCTCACCGGTGACGTACCTTTCGCGAAAGGATCTGACGATGATCCGTCCGCTTATCTACGCGCAGGAAAAGGATGTGCGCTATTTCGTAAACCGTCATCCGCTTCCGATAATCGAGTCCCCGTGCCCTGCGGATAAGGCTACCGAGAGGGAAAATATGAAGCAGCTTCTCGCCACTATCGAGCGAGGCAACAAGGGACTGCGCCACCGCATTTTCGGTGCACTTCAGAAGGCAGGACTTGACGGCTACAAAGAGGCGAAGATTACGGTTTTCCCGGATGACGAATAATTTCCGTGATTTTTTGCAGAATTTACGTTTTTCCTCTTTATTTTTCGCTTGAATTGTGATATAATATTACGATAAAATTAAAATTCACTCTGTTTGGGAGATAACATATGTGCGGCTTTGTAGGTTTTTCGGGTAAGCTTGAAAACAAAAAGCAAATTTTAAATAAAATGATGGGACGCATTATACACCGCGGTCCCGATTCCGAGGGCGAGTTTATCGATGATAATATCGCGCTCGGCTTTCGCCGTCTTTCCATAATCGACCTTGGCGGCGGCTCACAGCCGATTTACAATGAGGATAACAGCATCGCCGTTGTTTATAACGGCGAAACATACAATTTCATGTCTCTTCGCGAGGAGCTTATCGCGGACGGTCACGTTTTTAAGACTGATACGGATACGGAAGTTCTCGTACACGGATACGAAAAGTGGGGCGAGGGACTCGCCGAGCATCTTCGCGGTATGTATGCTTTTGTCATTTATGACATGAAGAAGGGAAGCATTTACTGCGCGCGCGATATTTTCGGTATCAAGCCGTTTTACTACTATCGCACCGAGGACGGCGACTACCTCTTCGGCTCGGAGATAAAGTCGTTTTTGGAGCATCCGAAGTTTGTGAAGAAGCTTAACAAAAAGGCGCTTCGTCCGTATCTCACGTTCCAGTATTCTTCGCTTGACGAAACCTTTTTCGAGGGCGTTTATAAGCTCCCCCCGGCGCATTTCTTCACGCTGAAGCTTGGAGTGGGCGACACTATATCCCCGAAGCGTTATTGGGATGCGGATTTCACCGAGGTTCCGGGGGATTTTGAGAGATACGTTGACGAGATTGACCGCACTGTGCATGAGTCGGTTGAAGCGCACAGAATAAGCGATGTTAAGGTTGGCTCGTTCCTCTCGGGCGGCGTGGATTCAAGCTACATCACCGCTTGTCTGATGCCGGACAAGACGTTTTCCGTTGGATTTGATTTTGACAAGTTCAACGAAACGGACTATGCAAAGGAACTCTCGGACAAGCTCGGAATTGAAAATTACCGCAAGATGATAAGCGCCAAAGAGTGCTTTGACAATCTTTCGGATATACAGTATTACATGGACGAGCCGCAGTCAAACCCGTCCTGCCTTCCGCTTTATTTCTTGGCAAAGCTTGCACGCGAGCACGTAACTGTTGTGCTCTCGGGCGAGGGCGCCGACGAGATATACGCCGGATACGAGTGGTATGACGAAGCGGGACTTATGAAAAAATACAAGCGTCTGCCGAAATTTATCCGCGTTGCCGCGGCGGCAGTTGCGAAGAAGCTGCCGTATTTCAAGGGACACGATTTCCTCATAAAGTCGAGCGGAAACCCCGAGGATTATTTCATCGGTCAGGCTATGGTGTGGGACGAGAAGGACGCGCTTCGTGTGCTTAACGATGAGTACCGCGTTGGCCCGTCGGTTAAGGAGGTCACCGCGCCGATATATGCGAGAGTAAAGGACAAGTCCGAGCTTGACAAGAAGCAGTATCTTGACCTCAATTTGTGGCTTGTGGGAGATATTCTCCTAAAAGCTGACAAAATGAGCATGGCAAGCTCGCTCGAGCTTCGCGTACCGTTCCTTGACAAAAAAGTCATGGAGCAGGCGCAGGCTTTACCGCATGAATATAAGATCAACGGAAAGAACACAAAATACATCTTCCGCAAGGCGGCGAACCGCACGCTTCCCGATGAGTGGGCGGACCGCAAGAAGATGGGATTCCCCGTGCCGATACGCCATTGGATGTGCGAGGATGAGTATTATAACCTTATAAAGTCGGAGCTGACGAGTGATGAAGCGAAGGAATTTTTCGACACCGACATGCTTGTAGGGCTTCTTGACGAGCATAGGAGCGGTAAGGCTAACAACGGACGCAGAATCTGGACGGTTTACATCTTCCTTGTGTGGTATCGCAGATTCTTTATAACCGAAGCATAGAAATGCCGCATTTGGCATAATATCAAATGAAAGTTAAGGACTCTAAAATGGAGAATCAGAATATAATCCCCGTGCTTCTCGGTGCGGATCTCAACTGCTATAACGTTGCGCGTGCCTTTCATGAGGAGTACGGCGTGAAATCATACGCGTTCGGCCGCTACGCGATCGGTGCATCGAATTACACAAGAATTATTAATTTTACCGCCGTGGAAAAGCTTGACGATCCCGAGGTTATGGTAGCAACGCTGCTTGATTTCGCGGCAAAGCATGAGGGCGCGCATCTTATCGCGTTCGGATGTACCGATGACTATGCGGATATGCTCATACATTACGGCGACAGACTTCGCCCGCGTTATATTGTTCCGTATATCGGAGCGGACCTTTTCGAGCGCCTTGCATACAAGGCAAACTTCTACGAGGACTGTGACCGTCACGGCGTGCTTTATCCGAAGACTGCGGTTGTCACCCCTGAAACCGCACTTGACTGTGCGCTTGGCGAAGATGCACTCGGATTTAAGTATCCGATAATCATAAAGCCCTCGGCGAGCGCGATTTACTGGAAATATCCCTTTGACGGTATGAAAAAGGTATACACCGCCAAGGATGCAGACGAGGCGAAAGAGATAATTCAGACTATATACGCATCCGGTTATCCCGAAAAGATAATTCTCCAGGATATGATACCGGGGGATGACTCGAAAATGCGTGTTCTCACCGCATATTCCGACAGAAGCGGCAAGGTTCGCATGATGTGCCTCGGACACGTTCTGCTTGAGGAGCACACTCCGAAGGGGCTTGGAAACCACTGCGCGATTATCACCGAATGTGACCGTGAGCTTATGGAAAAATTCAAGGCATACCTTGAGGGCATAGGCTTCGTTGGATATTCCAATTTCGATATCAAATATGACGAGCGCGACGGCACGTTCCGTACGTTCGAGATAAATCTGCGACTTGGCAGAAGCAACAACTACGTAACGACTGCCGGCTGCAACGTGGCACGTTATATTGTCGAAGACTATATTAACGGCGCTGACCTTGGGGAAACATACTACTGCGACAAGCGTGTTCTCTGGCACAGTATTCCAAAGGGCGTTGTTTATAAGTATTGCCGTGACTCCTCTCTCGTAAAAGAGGCGAAGTCGCTGGCGAGAGCGGGCAAATCCAATTCCTCGATGTGGTACCGTCCCGACACGTGTATGAATTTCCGCCGTGTATTCTTCCTTGTGATGCACGGGTATAACCACTACGGAAAGTTTAAAAAGTATTATGGAAAAGAAAAATAAGCTGCTCGGCATACTCGGCGGACTCGGCCCTATGTCAACGGTGTATTTCTATGAAATGCTGACATCGCTCACCAAAGCCGAGTGCGACCAGGAGCACATTGATATTGTCATATCGAGCCGCGCCACAACGCCCGACAGAACGGCGTTTATAACGGGCGCTTCCGACGAAAATCCGCTTTCGGCAATGACTGTCGATGCCAAAAAGCTTGCTTTGTTTGGCGCGGATATCATAGCAATCCCATGCAACACGGCGCACTATTTTTACGACAGTCTTGCCGCAGAAATTGACGTGCCGATACTCAACATAATTGAGGAGTCGGTGAAGTATCTGAAAAGTCAGAACGTCAGCCGTTTCGGGCTTCTTGCCACAGACGGTACGGTAAACTCGCTGACATATCAGAGATACTGTGAGGCCCATGGAATTGAGTGTGTCACACCCGATGCCACACATCAGGCAAAGGTAATGGAAATTATCTATTCGCAGATAAAAAAGGGAAAGAGCGCGGATATGGACAGCTTTTATGAAATCTCCTCACATCTTCGCGACATGGGATGCGAGCGCTTGATACTCGGCTGCACCGAGCTGTCCCTCATAAAAAAGCAGGCGAGTCTTGACGAGTTTTATGTGGATTCCCTCGAATGTCTTGCGCTTTCAACCATCAGAGCATGTGGAAAGCCGACTATATACGATTAAGGAGTTAGTTCTTTTATGATACTGACGAAAATTCTTGCGGATATCGACTACAGTGCAAAATGTGACTGTATAAACATATCAGAGGTAAATATTTCCGATATAGTTTACGATTCAAGAAAAGCCGTTTTCGGTACGATGTTCGTGTGCCTTATCGGAGCGGCGGCAGACGGTCACAGCTTTGCAAAAAAAGCTTATGAATGCGGATGCCGTACATTTATGGTACAGCGTTTTCTTGAGCTTGGCGAGGACTGTGTGCAGATAAAGGTTGAGGATACTCGTGCGGCACTTGCTCTTGCATCGGCGGCATTTTTTGAGTATCCGGCGCGCTCGCTTGCAATAATCGGCGTTACCGGAACAAAGGGTAAGACCACCACCGCATCGCTTATTGCGGATATACTGAACGCAGGCGGAATAAACACCGCTTACATCGGAACCACGGGCATAGTTATAAACGGCGAGCATACACCGACAAAGAATACAACTCCCGAGAGCTACGAGCTTCACAAGGCGTTTCGCAAAATGGTTGAGGGCGGTGTGGCGGCTGTGGCTATGGAGGTATCTTCCCAGGCAATGTATATGCGCCGCGTATACGGAATACATTTCCATATCGGCATTTTCACAAATCTTTCAAAGGACCATATAGGCGGCGTGGAGCATCCGACGTTTGAGCACTATATGGAGTGCAAGGCGGCGATGTTCAGGCAGTGCCGATATGCAATATTCAACTCGGATGATGCTCACTATACCGACATGGTAAGGGCGTCGAGAGCAATAAACTCCACATTCGGAATCGCGGGGAATGTTCCTCATGATGTGGAGGCTGAAAACGTTGATATTTTCAGCTCCGGAAACATCCTGGGCACACGCTTTACCTGCCGCAGTATCTACGGCGAGTGTGAGTATGAGATGCGCATGCCGGGTGAGTTTAATGTATACAACGCGCTTGCGGCTATCGCGGCGGCACAGCGTATGCAGCTTGGCACCGAGGTTATAAAAAATGCCCTTGCAAAGGCAACCGTTCGCGGACGCTTTGAGATAGTCGAAGCATTGCCTAAAGCCGTTACGGTTATCGATTATGCGCACAACGGAGTTTCCATGCGCTCAGCGCTTGAAACGATACGAAAATACAATCCCAAGCGAATAGTTGCGCTTTTCGGTTCGGTAGGCGGACGCACAAAGATGCGCCGCAGCGAGCTTGGCGAGGCGGCATCAGCGCTTGCTGATTTATGTATAATAACGAGCGACAACCCCGATTTTGAGCCACCCGAGGATATAATCGCAGATATTGCGGCGGCGGTGGAAAAATCGTCTTGCCCGTATGTAAGCTTTGTTGACAGACGTGAGGCTGTGAGATATGCTATCGACAATGCACGCGACGGGGACTGCATCCTGTTTGCAGGCAAGGGGCATGAGCAGTATCAGCTAATAGAAGGGCAGTATGTCCACTATGACGAGCGCGAGGAAATCTTCGCGGCGGCCCACGCAAAATTGGCAAAAATAAAGTAATTACGCCGCCATACTGCACGCAGTATGGCGATGCTTATATAGATTAGCTATAACATAGGAGAATTATTATGACAGAGAGTGAAAAAACACGTGCGGCGATAACGGAACATTGCCGCGCATATCCGAAAATTAAAATAGAGGATGTTTTTAAATTCCTGCATCAAAGCTCATTCGGATGTGAGCACATGGTGTCCGACTGCAATAGGGCAGTTGCATACATAGAGCATGAATTTGAGATGCTCGGCGGTTCTTGTACCGATGCCGTAGAGCCGCTTGACGGTGAATACAGCCGCGTTCATCTCGGCGTTATAAAAAACGGTATTTCCCCGAAAACTTTCGGTGCGCTTTTCTGTAAATCTGCAAAGTGTGAAAAGTCCGGAATGTCAGCACTCGAAAATAAACTGGCGGTGTTTGAAGACCTTGTACGTGAGGGAGAGCTTCAGTTTACCTACGAGGATGTTGCCGCGGCAATTTGCAAATGGCGTGAGAGGGGATTCGGAGCGCTCCACCATTCCGACACATTCAGGGAAGAGTATCGCCCCGCGTACCGAGTTATCGCAAACGAGTTTGTGACGTTTTTACCTCTGCTTGCGAGGATTGATACGATGCTTGAGTGCGGTAGAGTCACGCTTGCAATAGAAGGCGGCAGTGCGAGCGGAAAGAGCACGCTTTCCACGATTCTTTCGGAAATATACGATTGCACTGTTTTTCACATGGACGACTTTTTCCTTCGCCCCGAACAGCGTACCGCAGAGCGATTTAACGAACCGGGCGGCAACGTTGACAGAGAGCGCTTTTTAGGCGAGGTTGTACTCCCATTAAAGCGCGGACATGCTGTGTGCTACCGCAAATTCGACTGCTCCACATTCACGCTTTCCGAACCGATAAATGTCTTGCCAAAGCCGTTTACGGTTGTTGAGGGGGCATACTCCATGCACCCGAGTCTTGCGGACACGTATAGCTTATCGGTATTCCTTGATATTTCAGAGGATCTTCAGAAAAAGCGCATAGAAAAGCGTAACTCACCGTTTATGGCAAAACGCTTCTTTGAAGAATGGATTCCGCTTGAGAGAAAGTATTTCGATGCGTTCGGGATAAAGGACAAGTGCGATATGTGCATCGAAATAAGGTGAAAATTAGAACAGAAACATGTTTTTTAGGTGTAGAATGCATATAACATTTCTATTGACAAAAAAGTGAGCTGTTGATATAATTTAATTGTAGTATAGTATATTTGTAAAGTATACTGTTATAATGAAATAATTTTTATAAAACACGGAGGAATTTTATTATGAAACCAGGATTTGTTCCCGCACTCGGCACACCCCTTGATAAGGATGGCAATCTCGTTGCCGACAGCCTCAGAAAGCACATTGACGACCAGATTAAGGCTGGCGCCGTAGGTCTTCTCTGCATGGGTAGCATGGGTAAAGAAGCGTTTATCAGAGATGACGTATATCCCGAGGTTGCAAGAGTTGCTGTTGAAGCTAACGCCGGCAGAGTAAAGCTCTTCATCGGTGCTATGGACACATCCATTGCAAGAGTGAAGCAGAGAATCGCTCCCCTTGAAGACCTTGAGTTTGACGGACTTGTTCTCATGGCTCCTTACTACGCTGTTCCCAACAGAAACCAGGTTATTAACTTTATCCGCGAGGTTGCAAAGCTCACAAAGCATAAGGTTCTCATCTATGACCTTCCCCCCGTATGCCAGTTTAAGATTACATACGATATGGTTCTCGAGCTTATCGAAACTGTTCCGAACTTTAAAGGTATCAAGTCTGCGGACACTGTTATGTTCAGAAAGTTAAAGCTCAATCCCAATGTTCCGAAGGATTTCGATATGGTTTACTCCGGACTCGATATGTTTGACGTTGCATACAAGTGGGGCATTGACACCTGCCTTGACGGTATGCTCTCCTGCACACCTTACAACACCAAGATGCTCTTCGAGTCCATGGCTGCGGGCGACTACGATGCAGGTGCGAAGTATCTTGACAACATCGTTTCTCTTCGTGACTGCTTCCTTGCAAACAATCTTATGCCTGCATTTACCGAGTCCATGCACATGCTCGGCTACGACGGCGAGTTTGAACAGGACTACTGCGATCCGATCACCCCTGAGCAGACCGAAAACGTTCGCAAAGAGATGATCAGAATCGGTGAAATTAAGGGCTAAGCCAAAGGAGAATATAAAATGATTTCTTGTACTGAATTTATCCCCTCATACAGTGAGCTTTTCACATATCTTGAGGAAAAGTACGGCAGAGCAGAGGTTGATAACTTCTGGGCGTATCTTTTTGAGCCGAAGGAAGACGGTATTCCGCTTATCAACTACATAAGAAAAGAAGGCATCCGCGGCTGCTTCACCTATTGGACCGGTACTCTTAACGAGGAAGCAGCTGATTTTACCATGATGCTTAACGAAAAGCAGGGTTGGTTCAAGATCAAGATGCACCGCTGTCCCTCAAAGGGCAGACTTCTCGAATTAAAGGATGATATCGGAATCGAGCCGTATCACGACTACTGTCTGCACTGCGATAACTACAGAATGTCAATTTCCAAGATCGGTCTTGAGTATATCTACGACTTTGACGGCGTTGACAAGGCGGCATGCACTCTGTTTATCTACGATCCCAAGGTGTTCGACGGCAGAGTTATTGTTGACGAGGACACCCTTATCATGGACCGCAAGGCCGGAGATAACGAATATTTCCACCGCGATTTCCACAGCAGTATGAACATGGGCGTTCAGTATCTCGGCGAGAAGTACGGCATGGGTGATGTTACCGAGTATCTCACGAGATTCACAAACAACGTATACAAAAAGAATATTGAGGACATCAAGGTTCGCGGAGTTGACGCAATCCTTGATAAGATCCGTGACACCTATGCAAAGGAAAAGTCAGAGGATGCGCTTGAAATAACAAAGGAAGGCGCAAAGACTGTTGTTACTATCAAGTACTGCCCGGCTGTGAAGCACCTTCTTGCGACAGGCAGAACCATGTCTCCGTTCTATCGCTACACCACCGAGATCGTTATGGATACTCTCGCCAAAGTGGGCGGACTCACATTTACCATGGAGTCCTACGACGAGGCAACCGGCGCGGCGCGCTACTCCTTTTGCTAAAGAAGGTTAGTTATGATTTCCTGTACTGAATTTATCGCCGCATACAGTGAGCTTTTCACGTATCTCGACGAGCGCTACGGAAGGGCAGAGGTGGAACGCTTCTGGACGTATCTTTTTGAGCCTACCGGCAAAGGTATTCCCCTTATAAACTATGCCAAGAAGGACGGTCTTCGCGGATGCTTCAACTATTGGTGCGGTACTCTTAAGGAGGAAGCCGCTGACACCGTGCGCTATCTTAATGAAGAACAAGGCTGGCTTTCAAGCGAGATGCGCTATTGCCCGTCCAAGGGACGCTTACTTGAGCTTGAGAAGGAAATAGGATTCAAGCCTTACTACGATTACTGCGGTCACTGCGACTACTACCGCGCGTCGATAAGCGAGGTTGGACTTTGCTATCTGCGAATTCATACCCGCGTGAACGAAGCGAAGTGTGAGAGCGTGATCTACGATCCGAAGAGGTTCAAGGGCATTTGCACCGTTGATGAAAATACCGAGGTTCTTGACATAAAGCCGGGAGATAACGAATATTTTCATCCGGATTTCCACAGCAGCATGAATAACGGTATTCATTATCTTGGCGATAAGTTCGGCATCGACGATGTGAAGGCGTATCTCACGATGTTTACAAAGCATGCGTATGTAAAGATAATCGAGGATATAAAGGCTCGCGGAATTGATGCGATAGTTGATAAAATTCGCGATACCTATGCAAACGAAAAAGCATCGGACGTGCTTTCGATAACCAAGGACGGCGAAAAGACGGTCATTACGATCAAATACTGTCCGGCTGTGAAGCATCTGAAGGCTACAGGAAGAGTTGTGTCCCCGTGGTACAGATACACCACCCATGTTGTTATGGACACCCTCGCAAAAGAGGGCGGACTTACGTTCACTATGGAGTCATACGACGAGGAAACCGGCGCGGCACGATACTCTTTTTGCTGATAAAATTTAGGAGAATATACTATGATTTCATGTACGGAATTTATACCTGCTTACAGTGAGCTGTTCACTTATATTGAGGATAAGCACGGAAGAGATGCTGTGAGTGCATATTGGACTCACCGCTTTGATCCTTCCGGAAAAATTAAATATCCTCTTCTTGAATTTCTTGAGCGAGAGGGTATTCGCGGATGCTTCTCTTATTGGTCGGGTACTCTTAGTGAGGAAGCCGCTGATTTTACCATTATGCTTAACGAAAAGCAGGGATGGTACAAGTGCAAGATGCATCACTGTCCCTCAAAGGGCAGACTGCTTAAATTAAAGGACGAGATCGGCATCACACCGTACCACGACTACTGTCTGCACTGCGACAGCTACAGATTCTCAACCTCAAAGGCAGGACTTGATTATATCTACGACTTTGACGGAGTTGACAAGGCAGCGTGCACGCTGTTTATCTATGATCCCAAGGTGTTTGACGGCAGAGTTATTGTCGACGAGAACACCGAGATCATGGACAGACGTGCGGCAGACAACGAGTATTTCCACCCGGCATTCCACAACAGCCTTAACGTCGGTGTCCACTATCTTAACCAGAAGTACGGCTTCGATGAACTAAAGGAGTTTCTCGAAAGATTTACAACACGTGTATACTGCAAGGTTATTGAGGATATCAAGGTACGCGGACTTTCTGCAATTGAAGACAAGATTCGCGATACATACAAAGCCGAAAAGTGCGAGGATGCTGTTGAAATTACCAATGAAAACGGTAAGCTGACGGTTAATGTAAAATACTGTCCTGCGGTTAAATTCTTCAAAGAAACCGGCAAAGAAGTTTACCCGGAGTATAAATACACAACCGAGATCGTTATGGACACTCTTGCAAAAGAGTCAGGATTTAAGTTCACAGTGGAATCATATGACGAAGAAACGGGTGCGGCTCGCTACTCGTTTTGCTGAAAGGACAAAAATATGAAGAATGTAAAAGATTTATTCAGCCTTGAAAACAAGGTTGCAATAGTTACAGGAGGTCGCGGACTTTACGGTTCGGCGATTTCCGAGGGACTTTGCGAAATGGGAGCAACTGTCGTTATCGCTTCCAGAAACGGCGCAAAGTGTGACGAATATGCGGCTACCCTCAGAGAAAAGGGATATGACGCTGTCGGAATGTCGCTTGACCTTGGCGATGACGAGTCGATAAAGGCGCTTGCGAAGGCGGTTTATGACAAGTATGGCAAGATCGATATTCTCGTAAACAATGCGGTTGACCGCTCAAACCTCACCACTGTTGAGGATGCTACAAGAGCGAAGCTTCAGGACTCTATGTCCATCAATCTTAACGGTCAGATACTTCTTTCCCAGGCTGTGCTTGAGTACATGGTTGAGGCAAAGTCCGGAAACGTTATCAATATAAGCTCGATGCGTGGACTTGACTGCCCTCACTTCCCGTTCTATCCCGAAGCAATGCAGGGGCAGAGTGTCAACTACACCACCGAAAAGTGGGCAATGATCGGTATGACCAAGTATATGGCAGGAAGATTCGGAAAGTATGGCATCAGAGTCAATGCCATAGCTCCCGGCGGATTCAGCCCCGGACTTGAGAACGATCCGCTCAGAAAAGATTTTGTTAAAACCTACATAGACAACTGTCCGCTTGGATGCTGGGCAAACGAGGATGACATAAAGGGACCGATAGTATTCCTTGCATCCGAAGCATCGCGCTACGTTACAGGCGAAACGCTCGTAATGGACGGCGGATGGACCATTTGGTAATAGTTTTATATTAAAAGCCGAGGAGAGTGATTTTCCTCGGCTTTTCTTAATTTCAAAATATGAAACTATTGTAGGGACAGGCGTCCTCGACTGTCCGAAAACGGTAGCTTTTTCTTTTTTTACGACTTCGTGTAATACTTAGGGCTATGAAAATTTTGGCAAAATTTTTATAAGTGGAAATCGTTCGTTGCGGACAGTCGAGGACCCCTGTCCCTACGAGTTAGCTACGGGATTTTATGAATTTGTAGCCATGGGAGTATCGAAAAACGCAATTCTTCTTTAAAAAATTAAAAAAATCGCAGGAAATTTTCACAATCCCCTTTCTTTTATTAAAATTGTGTGATATAATATAGTGGAATAGTTGTGTCCATATCACGAAAGGAGCGTTTGCGATGACATTCGAAGAGCTTGAGGCGGCGTGCGCCTCGTGTAATAAGTGTTCGCTCGGTGCGACTCGTACCAACTGTGTTTTCGGCACGGGAAACAAAAATGCCAGACTTATGTTTATCGGGGAGGCTCCCGGTGAGAAGGAGGACCTTTCGGGTATTCCGTTTGTAGGTGCCGCGGGAAAACTGCTCGACAGATTTCTTGAGGCGGTTGATATTTCACGTGATGACGTGTATATTGCGAACATACTAAAATGCCGCCCGCCGAAGAACCGCGATCCGCTTCCCGAGGAGGAGGACGCATGCATCGACTATCTTCGCGAGCAGGTAAGACTTATAAATCCTACGCTTATCGTGTGCCTCGGACGCATTTCCGCAATGCGACTCATAAAGCCGGATTTCCGCATTACAAAGGAACACGGCGTTTGGTTTGAGCGTGGCGGAAAGCGCATCTGCGCAGTATATCACCCTGCCGCACTGCTTCGTGATCCCAGACGCAAGGAAGAAATGCTTGTCGATATGAAAATGATCAAGGCAACACTTGATGCAGGTGAATAACAAATGAAAATACTTCTTATAATGACGGGCGGAACGATAAGCACCACGGCTAACGAAAACGGGCATCTTTCCGCTAACGGCAAGGTTACCGTGTCATTGCTTGCCCAAAAGCTTTTCGAGCGCGGAGAGTATGATGTTGAGTTTGAATATATGCATCCGCTTGATATTCTCTCGGAGAATATGACGTTTCCGCGCCTTAACGTACTGCTCGATACATTTTCGGCTATAGATCCCGAGCCGTACGGCGCGATTATTGTCGCGCACGGAACCGATACGCTTGCTTATACATCGAGCCTTCTGTCGCTTGCACTCGCCGGATGGTATAACAAGCCGATTTTCCTCGTTTCGAGCGACTATACACTCACAGACACGCGTGCGAACGGTCACGATAATTTTAAGGCGGCTGTGGAGCTTGCGCTTGCAGGATTCGGGGCGGGCGTTTACGTCCCGTACCGAAACTCAGACGGGGTAACATATCTGCACCACGGCGCGCATCTGAAGCAGTGCGGTAACTTTACCGCGGATTTCTATTCCGAGGATATGTGTCCGTATACAGAGGCAAAGCCGTACGCGGTAAATGTTGAGTATCCGCTCATTGGCGCACTTCGTAAGCTTGACGAGTGTGTTGTGAGAATAGAGCCGTATGTGGGAATCGATTACTCGCTCTTTAACTTCGGGCAGAATGTACGCGCGGTGCTTCACGGGACATACCATTCCGCAACGGCATGCGCGGAGCGTGCTGTGACAGGAGAAGTGTATTCAAAACGTTCTGTTCTTTATTTACACGATGAATGCAAAAAGCGCAGGATAGATCTGTTCCTCTCACCGCTCCCACATGATATGAGAGCAACTCTCGGTACATATTCAACCACTGCGGATATAATAAAGCGCGGTGCAAAACCGATATTTTCCCTGACTAATGAAACTGCTTACATGAAGCTCTGCCTTGCGTATTCTCTCGGCTATGAGAGAGATGAGGTGGATGCCTTTATGGAACGCGAAATCGCGAGCGAAAAGCTCGGATATTAAAACTTTTAAGGAAGTGTTACGGTGGAAAAACTGAAATTCAGAGTCATTGCCCCCGATATGCTGTATGCACGTGCTCTCACGCTTGAGCTTGAAGAGCTCGGTCTTTCCAAGGCGCCTGACGGTTCGCGTGATTACCAGGTGCTTGTGGCAGAGGGAATGTGTGAACTGCCCTCACAGCGCAGGCTTAAGGCCGCAGTGTTTATCGACTGCGGACTGCTCAGTGCTACAATGCCCGAGCAGGTGAAGGTGCTTTTGCTGGAGCGTCCGTTTTCGCTGGCAGAACTGCGTCGCTTTATATCCGATGTTCGCGACGGGGTTGACGAGAGTGAATATGAGGAAAACGCTCTTGTAATATCCGAGGAGGATATGACTGTAAGCTTCGGTGATGTTGTTATCAAGCTTACTCCCAGAGAGTTTGCACTGCTTTCCTATCTGCACGACAGACCGGGTGAAACCGTCAGCCGTACGGAGCTTTTACATAACCTTTGGAACGACGATAAGGCACGCGACACGAATGTTGTTGATGTTTACGTGCGCTTCCTTCGCTCAAAGCTTGACGAGCCGCTCGGACTGCGTCTTATCCGCGCTGTACGCGGTGAGGGATACGTTTACGCGTATGAAAATCCCAGAGCGCATGCCATGGCGGAGCTGAAGGCGAAAAAACAGCAGGAAGACGCTGACACAGAAGGAGAAGAAGAATAATCATGAGTAACAGTTATGATCTGCTTATCACCGGCGTGCGCCGCATAAAGATGCCAAGCGGAAGCGCCGAAGTGTGCAGTGTCGGCGTTAAGGACGGTAAAATAGCCGCCGTAGTTCCCAGAGAGCTTGCAAACGAAATGACTGCTGACACGGTGATTGATGCAAGCGGAAAATTTATAGTTCCCGGAATGATAGATCTGCACGTTCATCTGCGCGATCCGGGATTTGAGTATAAAGAAGACATTATCTCCGGCGCAAAGTGCGCGGCGGCAGGCGGAGTGACATCCGTTTTTGCTATGCCGAACACAAAGCCGGCTACCGATAACCCTGAAACGCTCGCATATATTCACGAAAAGGCAAAGAGCGCCGATTGCCGCGTGTTCCCGGTTGCGGCAATAACAAAAAATCTCGAGAGCGGCGAGCTGACAGATATGGTATCGCTTAAAGAAGCCGGTGCGTACGCTTTCTCCGATGACGGCAAGCCGGTTATGACATCGAAGATGCTCCGCGACGCGATGAAGATTGCGGCAGAGAATGACCTTCTCATAATGTCACACTGCGAAGACATGTCACTGGCAAAGGGCGGCGCGATAAACGAGGGCAAAATATCGCGTATGCTCGGTCTTGGCGGCATACCGAATCTTGCCGAGGATGTTGCAACAGAGCGCGATATCATGATCGCCGAGGCAACGGGCGCAAGACTTCACATTTGCCACGTTTCCACAAGAGGCTCACTTGATTGCATCCGACGTGCGAAGGCGAGAGGCGTAAAGGTGACAGCCGAAACCTGTCCGCACTATTTCTCGCTTACCGATGCGGATGTGATATACTATGGATCAAACGCTAAAATGAATCCGCCGCTTCGAAGCTCGGATGATGTTAAGGCTGTGATCGAGGCTATTGTGGACGGCACTGTTGACTGCATATCCACCGACCATGCACCGCATGCCGAGCATGAAAAGGGAAGCGACATCGCCGCATCTCTCAACGGTATAATCGGACTTCAGACCTCGTTTATTGCAGCTTACACCAATCTCGTTCAGCCGGGACATATCAGCTTTGCCCGTCTTATCGAGCTTATGAGCACGGCTCCCGCGCGCATCACGGGACTTGACAAGCTTGGACTCGGTTCCATTGAGATCGGTGCCGAGGCAGACTTCGCACTTGTAACTCTCGGATGCGAGAACACCGTTACAAAAGAGTCGCTTTGCGGCAAGAGTACAAACACTCCGTTTGTCGGCATGACATTCGGTGCGAGAGTTGACGCCACATATCTCGGCGGCAGATGCGTTTACAGTATATAAAAATCTTTTAAAATATAAGGAGAACTACCATGTCTTTTGAACCGTTAATTGAAAAAATCCGCGCTAAAAACAATCCTACCGTTATGGGACTTGATCCCGTACTCAGCTATATTCCGCAGTATATCCGCGATAAGGCAGTAGCAGAATTCGGAGATACGTTCAAGGCAGCAGGCGAGGCTATATTTGAATTCAACAAGGGACTTATCGACGCGGCGGCAGAGCTTGTACCCGCGGTAAAGCCGCAGTCCGCATTCTATGAAATGTACGGTATCGAGGGACTTATCGCTCTTGAGAAGACTATCGAATACGCAAAGGCAGCAGGACTTTACGTAATTCTTGACGTAAAGCGCAATGATATCGGCTCCACCGCAGACGCTTACGCAAAGGCGTTTATCGGCGAAACACAGCTCTTTAACTCCAAGGCGAAGGCAACCCCCGTTGACTGCGTAACCGTTAACCCGTACCTCGGTATTGACGGCGTTAAGCCGTTTATCGACACTGCGGCAGAGCATGACAAGTCCATGTTCATTCTCGTTAAGACATCCAACAAATCCTCGGGCGACTTCCAGGACCTTGAAATCGGCGATTCCACACTTTACCGCAGAGTTGCGGCAAAGGTTGAGGAATGGGGCGCTCCTTATATCAGCGAGTCCGGTTACAGTCCGTGCGGCGCTGTTGTTGGCGCGACATATCCGAAGCAGCTCACAGAGCTTCGTGCCGCTATGCCTCACACATTCTTCTTAATCCCCGGCTACGGTGCCCAGGGCGGCGCGGCGAATGATATCGTTGGCGCGTTTGACAAAAATAAGTCCGGTGCGATCATCAACTCCTCCCGTGCTCTTATGTGTGCATATCAGAAGGCCGGAGATGACGGAACAAACTTCAAGGCGTGTACAAGAGATGCGGTTATCGCGATGCGCGACGACATAAACTCGGTACTTTAATCTGATTTTAGGGGAAATACAATGAAAACTTTAAAGGATAACGGCAAGATAGTATCAAACCGCCGTATAACCGATGCGGCAAAGCTTTATGACATGCTTATAGAAGCACCGGAAATTGCCCGTGCGGCAAAGCCGGGACAGATCGTGCATATCATGTGCGGCGAGGGAACGACACTGCGCCGTCCGATATCGATATGTGAAACTGTCGGCGACTGTGTTCGCCTTTGCTACGAGGTTCGCGGCAAGGGTACACAGTGGATGGCACAGAGAAAAGAGGGCGAATATGTCAGCCTGCTCGGACCGCTCGGCAACGGATTTACCGTAAAAGACGGCGAGCGTGCACTGCTTGTAGGCGGCGGAATCGGTATATATCCGCTTCTGTCTGTCGGTAAAATGTGCAAGGGCGCAAAGGCGGCATTCGGATTCAGAAACGTGTCGCTTATCAACTCCACAGAGCTTTTTGAGAATAACGGTATTTCAGTGTCTGTTATCACAGATGACGGCTCGAACGGACGAAAAGGTTTTGTTACCGAGCTTGTGCGCGAAGCACTTGAAGCGAAGGCTGTTGACGTTGTGTACGTATGCGGTCCTCGTGGCATGATGGCGGCTGTTGCCGCGCTTTGTGAAGAGGCAGGCGTGCGCTGTGAGGTTTCAATGGAAGAGCGCATGGGATGCGGTGTCGGTGCTTGTCTTGCGTGCATTTGCAAGACCACGTTCAAGTCAAACGATGGCGCTACTGGGGAGAATTACAAGCGAGTTTGTGTGGACGGCCCCGTATTTGATTCTAAGGAGATAATCTGGAAATGAAAAATATAGATCTGTCAGTTAAATTTGCCGGTGCTACACTTAAAAATCCCATTGTAACCGTGAGCGGTACATGCGGATTCGGTGAGGAGTACGCGCCGTATTATAAGGCAAGCGAGCTTGGCGCTATTGCGGTCAAGGGAATGACCCTTGCAAAGCGTCTTGGCAATCCCCCCCCGAGAATTGCGGAAACTCCGTCTGGTATACTTAATTCAATAGGACTACAGAATCCCGGCGTTAATGTTTTCGTTGAAAAGGAGCTGCCTCGCCTGAAGGCAGAGGGCGCGACTGTTATTGCAAATATTTCCGGTTCCACTATTGCGGACTACTGCAAGGTGGCGGAGATACTTTCCGAAACCGATGTTGACTTTATCGAGATGAACATATCCTGCCCCAACGTAAAAGAGGGCGGCGTGGCTTTCGGAACGAATGCGAAGACTATTCTGGAAATAACGTCCGAGGTCAAAAAGCACTCAAAGAAGCCGATTATAGTCAAGCTTTCCCCGAATGTAACCGATATTACGGAAATGGCGAGAGCGGCTGAAGCGGGCGGCGCGGATGCGCTTGCGCTTATCAACACGCTTCTCGGTATGCGAATTGACATAAAAACAAAACGTCCAATACTTCACAATAATGTCGGCGGACTTTCCGGCCCTGCGGTATTCCCCGTAGCCGTGAGAATGGTATGGCAGGTCAGAAACGCAGTGAAGCTTCCGATACTCGGCATGGGCGGTATCGCGAGTGCAAGCGATGCTATCGAGATGCTCATGGCGGGCGCCGATATCATTGGTGTTGGCACGGCGATGTTCGCAAATCCGTATCTGCCGCTTGAGATAATCGAGGGCATTGCAGAATATATGGATGCAAACGGAATCAAGAATGTTGCGGACATTTCCGCTACGGTTCAGCCTTGGTGATGGAAGAGGGGAATTTAAAAAGCCGAAAAACACCAAGACTGCAAAGATTCAATTATAACAGTGTTGGAGTGTATTTCATAACGCTTTGCACACAAAATCGGAAATGTATTCTCTCGCGCATTGTAGGGACAGGCGTCCTCGACTGTCCGCACCCGAAACTTACAAGGTATGGTGAGATTGCCGAGAAATATATTAAACAACTCGACTCTTTTTACGACCATATATCGGTAAAGAGTTATGTTATAATGCCAAATCATATTCATATTTTACTTTTTATTAAGAAAAGCGATGAATCCGATATACTCGATGGCGGACAGTCGAGGACGCCTGTCCCTACAAGGATATCACGGGCGAACAGTACATTCTCAAAATTTATATCAACATTTAAACGTTTTTGTAACAAAGAATTTGGCGAGAATATTTGGCAGGCTCGTACCTATGACCATGTTGTTCGAAATCGGGAAGATTACGATGAGCATTTGAGGTATATCTGTGAGAACCCGATGCGGTGGTACTATGACGAGTTATATTCGGAAGAGTAGAATCATGTCGAATGCTGGCCGGTATAGGAGATACTATGGTAGAAAAAGATGATTGGCGCCTATTAAGAGGCCAAGAGGATTATTTGCTTAATAAAACGCTGTATTTCAGAAAATGGCAGGCTACCAGCGAGGAATGGGACCACGAGCACTGTGAATTTTGCTGGGGAAAATTTTCCGATTTTCCCGATACACTTCATGAGGGATATACAACTGAGGATAATTATTACTGGATTTGTCCTGCATGTTTTGAAGACTTCAAAGAAATGTTCAAGTGGAAAGTAATTGAGCCGTGAGAATAAAATAAAAATTCCCCGCCAGATTCAATTCTGCCGGGGATTTGCTTTATATGCTCTCACTCGCCGTCTTTCTTACCGGAGAAGATCTTATTAAGGAAGAACGTCACCATCCAGATAAGACCGATTACTATGAATATGCCGAGCATACCCGTTCCCATGTAGGAGAGGTTCTTTACGAAATTCATCGGCTCGAACATTGTGTCGCTCTCGCCTACAAGGATAGCCGTAGGACCGTCTGCGCCGCCGATGATGCCGATATTGAGTGCGGCAATGAACTTGGAAGCTAAAAATTTAAACATTAAATCGTACCTCCTGTTACATAAAGAAGTTGAGTATCAGACCGCCTGCAATCACGGATGCGATCTGTCCCGATACGTTGACGCCCATTGACTGCATGAGAAGAAAGTTCTGCGGATCCTCTTTAAGACCGAGCTTGTGTACGATTCTTCCTGCCATGGGGAATGCGGAGATACCTGCCGCGCCGATCATGGGGTTGATCTTTTCCTTGAGGAAAAGGTTCAGAATCTTTGCGAATATTACGCCGCCTGCGGTGTCAAATACGAACGCGAAGAGTCCGAGTCCGAGGATGAGAAGTGTGGAGGGACTTAAGAACTGTTCGTAGTGCATCTGGGATGCTATGGTGATACCGAGGAAAATGGTGATAAGGTTTGCGAGGACCTTCTGCGCGGTTTCCGAGAGGGAGTCGAGTACGCCGCACTCGCGGATGAGGTTACCGAACATTAAAAATCCGACGAGGGAAACCGAAGAGGGAGCAAAAAGTCCGGCGATTACGGTAATGATTATCGGGAAGAGAATACGTGTAGTCTTGGATACGTTAGCCGGCTTGTAGGGCATGCGTATCATGCGCTCTTTCTTGGTTGTGAGCAGCTTGATAACGGGCGGCTGAATTATCGGCACAAGTGCCATGTACGAATACGCGGCAACCATGATAGGACCGACGAATTTTGAATTAAGCTTCTGCGCAACTACGATTGCGGTTGGGCCGTCCGCCGCACCGATAATACCGATCGAAGCAGCGTCCTCGAGAGGGAAGAATATGGATGCAAGGCACATAGTGAAGAATATACCGAACTGCGCCGCCGCACCGAACACCATGAGCTTTGGGTTCGATAGTATCGGACCGAAGTCGATCATCGCACCGATACCGATAAAGAGTATCAGCGGGAACAGCTCATTGGCTATACCTGCATCGTAGAGTATTGAGAGTGCACCGTGCTCCTCTACAACATTTCCGAGCGCATCGGTGACATACTGTGTGATAGCGCCGGAACCGGGGATGTTTACGATTATTGCGCCAAATCCCATGGGCAAGAGAAGTGTCGGCTCCATTTCCTTTTTTATGGCAAGGAAAATGAGCACGCCGCCGATTATCCACATTATTACCTGACGGATATCAAGATTGGCGAAATTTTGAAATAAAACTTCCATATGAAAATGACCGTACCTTTCTAAAGTTTATTATTGTGTACTGTAGATATTATATACCAAAAGTCACCCAAAAGCAATAATAAAAGAGCGTGGAGAATAAAGTTCGTTAACATTATATAAAAACATGACGGATATGGCAAAACATGAAAAAGTACGGCAGTTATGTGAAAAAACGGCTGTTTTTTCACAAGAATAATGTTGTGAGTGTTGACAAAATATATGAGAAAATGTTATAATGGTTGACAGTGAACATATTTTTGTGATATAATTGTTTTGGAAAAATTCGTTGTCATACGGAGGTGTTATTATGTGGAACGGCAAAATGAAAGCGCTGACGTTCAGCTACGATGACGGTGTCAACACCGATAGCCGTCTTGCGGAAATTTTTGATAAATACGGACTCAAGTGCACTTTTAACCTTAACGGAAGTACGATTACCCCTCGCGAGAGATGCAAAAGATCGTGGAAGGTAAAAGAGGCGACGATAAACCATCTGCCGCTCGAGGACATGCACGAGGTATATAAAAACCACGAGATCGCGCTGCACTCATACACCCATCCGCATCTTGAGGAGATGTCGCGCGAAATGATCCGCTACGAAATACTCGCGGATATTTGCCGACTTGAAGAAGTTTTCGGCAAACGCCCGGTTGGAATGGCATACCCGTTCGGAACGTATAACGATACAGTGGTTGAGGTACTGAAGGAATGCGGTGTAAAATATGCGCGAAGCATTTACCGTACGTATAGTTTTGAACCTCAAACCGATCTGCTTCGTTTCAATCCGACGTGTCACCACAAATATGAGGGGATTTTCGATCTTATAGATCAGTTTGTGAGCGCCGAGCCGACAGAGCCGATGCTTTTCTATATATGGGGACACTCGTATGAGTTTGAGGCGGACGGCAACTGGGATCTCATTGAAAAAATTTGCGAGCGCCTCGCGGGACACGACGACATATATTATTGCACCAATGAAGAAGCCTTATTATAATTTATTACGGAGGATAAAATTATGTGGAACGGAAAAATGAAAGCGTTTACGCTCAGCTATGATGACGGCGTTGAGCAGGACAAGAGAATGATCGCCATACTCAATAAGTACGGCATAAAGGGAACCTTTAATCTTAACGGATCGCGCCATGTGTCAAGGACACTCGGATTCCCGTGGCTTTATCAGAACGAGGTTGTTGTTGCACGTATGCCGATTGAGGATTTACAGGAAACTTATGTCGGTCACGAAATTGCAATGCATGCATACAACCATGCGCAGCTTGATCTGATCACACCCGAGGAGTGCAGAAAAGAGATACTCGTTGACCGATTGGTGCTTACAAGATTTTTCGGTAAGGAACCGGTAGGCTTTGCGTATCCCTGCGGTACATACAATGACACCGCAGTTGACATCCTTCGTGAGCTCGGCGTTAAATATGCTCGCGGATATAGACCTAACGGAACTTTTGATATTCCTACAGATCTTCTGCGCTGGGATTGCACCTGTGGCGGCACAAGTCCCGAGCTTATGAACTTTGCAAAGAAGTTTGTTGAGATGAAGCCCGACAAGCCTCAGCTTTTCACAATCTGCGGTCATTCCTACGGCTTTGACTATCAGAACAAGTGGGCAGCGTTTGAGGAGTTCTGCGAGTTTATCTCCGGACGCGATGACATTTTCTACGGTACAAACGCAGAGTGTCTGCTTGGGGAATAATATAACGGCAAAATTCAAGGGAGAGGTATTCCTCTCCCTTTTTAAATTTTTTCAAGCTTGAATATTACCGGTCGATAGCCGTCCGTACAGCAGGTTATAAACACATCCTGACCGCCGCGCGCCATTCCGTAAACTGTGCGTTGGATATCCGCCCATGCCCATCCGCAAAAGCCCTCGGGCATATCCCACGGGCGCTCGAGATCGGTGATGAATTCGTCCCCGACTTCAAAATGTGTGCAGGGCGACCACTTTTCCGGATTGGCGGCGTAGTTTTCGACCATGTCCGCATGGTATGTTTTCTTCATGACGGTTATTTTTACGCGGTGCTTTTCAATTGTAAGGTTGTTTGACATGGTGCGGTCTCCTTTCGGGAAATTATAATGAAAAAAGCACGCGCAAGCGTGCTTTTTTCCTGGCGGAGAAGGAGAGATTTGAATTTGCCAAGGTATATTTTATCAAAATCAATCCAATCTCATTTTGTCAGATATAAAGCCGCTTTTTCTCATTGGTTATAAATGGCAAATACAATTAAATACAATGCTGTACAATCGTAAGTGGGGTAAAAGTAGGGGTAAAAATCGCATCGAAAATAACGGAGAGAGGGAAACAAAAACCCTCTTTCGGTTTTGATTATAAGCTCATACCTTGTATCGCGTTCTCGTACATGAAGTCTTTGAGCGCATCAGCTTCGCCGGTGTTGTAGTAATCGAGCAGAAGCGCGTTGAATTGT
>JAZTXD010000181.1:0-1405 GCA_045636265.1 Candidatus Flemingiibacterium sp. | reverse complement strand
GACCGGGGCTTCGAAGCCAGGCACCAGACGCTTGAAGGAGTTGGTGCTCGGGTTGGTCAGCGCGCACAGGGAAGCAATGTGCTTGAGCAGACCGCCCATGAAGTAATGCGCGGTTTCGCTCAGATGCGCATAGCCGTTGTCATCGGAGAAGACCGGCTCGCCGTCCTTGAACAGCTGCATATGCACGTGCATGCCGCTGCCCGCCTCGCCGTAGATGGGCTTGGGCATGAAGGTCGCGCTCTTGCCGTACTTGAGCGCCGTGTTGTGGATGATGTACTTGATCATCATGGTCGCGTCGGCCATCTTGGACATCTGGCCCAGCTGCGGCTCAATTTCAAACTGGCCGGACGCGGCGACCTCGGGATGATGATAGTTGATTTCGATGCCCATGTCCTTCATGTGCATGCACATTTCGCTGCGGCACTCGTATGCCTGATCGAACGGCTTGGCGATGTGGTAGTTCTTCTGCTTGGGCACGACCACGCCCATGCCCTGCACGCCGCTGTTCCAATAGGACTGATTGGCGTCCAGCTGTACGGAGATGGAATTGGGCTGAACCTCCCAGCCGACCTGATCGAAGAGATAGAACTCAAACTCCGGCAGGATCAGCATGGTATCGGCCACGCCGCTGTCCTTCATATACTGCTCGGCAGCGAGCACGATGTTGCGCGGATACTGCGCAAGCGGACGGTTCTCCGGGGTATCGATGATCATCGCGTTGCCGGTCATGGACAGCGTGGGAATCTGACAGAAGGGATCGATGACGGCAGTGTCCGGATCGGGGATGAAGACCATGTCGCTCTTTTCAACAACTGCATAGCCATAGTTGGATGCGTCGAAGCCGATGCCGCTCTTCATGGTGTCCTCAGAGAAATTCTCTGCGGGTATAGTAACATGGCGATATTGACCGTTGATGTCAACCATCTTGAAGTCAACCATTTTAATATCGTTTTCTTTGATCATGTTCAGGATATCCTGAATGCTTTTTGCCATCGGAATCACTCCTTACAAAATTTTCATTCTAAATAATATCATTTTTTGCTTTTTTCGTCAATAGCTGTATTAACTAAAGTATTATTAATTCTGCACCCTTTAAAGTATTGACATTTCCGAAAATCTGAACCATAATAAAATGTAATAAGAGGAAGAGAATATGGGGTGGTAAAACTCCTGCAAATCTTACTTGATGAAGAGAAAATATATTAAACATGAGGTGAAATTATGTTACAGACATTTTTAGGCGAAATACTCAAGCTTGCTCCGAGGCAGATATGGGGCGTTGAACAGCAGCTTTTTTATCTCGGAGAAATTTTTACATCATTTTCTCCGAAAAAAATTATCGCTTCGATTCTTGCGGTAATCGAGCTTTTCGGGCTTACGGTTTTTGATCTTCCCACTACTCCGA
>JAZTXD010000180.1:0-2282 GCA_045636265.1 Candidatus Flemingiibacterium sp. | reverse complement strand
GATCAACTGTACGGGCGATCCATACGAAGCGATGATGAAAGTGCGCGAGCACTTCGGAGATCGCGGTTCCATTCTTGCTCACCACGCGTACCAAAGCTTTAAGCCGGGCGAGGTAACTCCCGAGCTGTGTCATAAGATCGGCGTCGAGCTGGCGGAAAAATTGTGGGGCGATCGTTATCAAGTAATGGTGGCAACTCATCTAAACAGATCACATCTCCACAACCATTTTATTCTGAATCCGATTTCGTTTATCGACGGAAAGAAGATCGACAGCGGACGCAAAAACTATTACAGCTTGCGTGAAACCTCGGATGAACTCTGCCGCAAGTATGGTCTATCGGTCATCAAAAATCCCAAGGCTCACACGCCGAGACCTATCTACTTTGATGAGAAGGCAGGCAAGCCGACGCGATACAATTTGATGCGCTGGGCGATCGATGAAGCACGAAAGATCTCACCGACGTGGCAGGATTTTATTCTGCACCTGCGGGACAAGGGCTATGAGTTTGACCGCAACGAGGGAGGAAAATATCCAAAGATCAAGCCGAAGGAAGGAAAGCAATGGACGAGAATTTATAATCTTGGAGAGGATTATAGTCTCAAATCCATCGACCAAACCATTGAAGCAAATTACTGGAAAGGGCTTTGCGGTTACACTTCATACGTTGGTAAAGTCAAAAGCTACAACTTCCACAATCAAAAGCGCCCACCGAGGCAGCATTGGTTGTACGCGCCCGAGCAGGACTTCGGTCCACTGCTTACGCTCGTGCTGACCTTTGTGTATCTCTTGGGCGGTCCCGACTTGATCTCGCCAAACAATCCCACGCCGAAGTATCAGCCGATCACGCCCGAGATGCGAGAGGCGACCAGAAAATGCGAAATGTATTCGCGCCAAGCGGTACTGATGGGGAAAGAGGACATCAATACCAAAGAGGATGCCGATGCATTCTTGGAGCGAACCGAACGCGAGCTGATGGCACTTGAGCGAAAAAGAAAGGACCTTTACAACAGCATTCGCCGCTGCAACGATCCCGAAGTGAAAGCCGAAGTGCAGACCGCAGCTCGCGCCCTGACGGCAGAAATGAAGCCTCTGCGGAGGAAGATTGCCGACATCAAGAATGTTCTTGAGCGCTCGGGTGTGATGCGCGAAATGGTAGAAGCCGAGGAAAAGATGCGCCGCGATAAGCTTGAGCGTGAGTATTTTCTCTATCCAAAAGAAAAAGCAGAACTCAAAAACACAATGCCGAAATCGTCCGAGCCGCAGGCAAAAGCCCCCGCGCGCAAGGATGACCGCGCGAGATAATTATTAAGGAGAGTGATAGTATGGTAGAAAAAAGAGGTTATGTTCCAAGTGATCTTGAAGAAATGGGATTTGATGTAAATCAGTATCCCTTTCCCTCCGAAGCCGGAGAAACCACCGCCACATTGGTTATGAGAAAATGGGGCAAAAGATGTAATTTGATTTGCTACTTTGATACCGACGACGGGCAGAAGCTCAAGCTGATTGCTTATCGCGATGATAGAAAGGGTGGCAAATATACGACTCGAGAAAATGACATTTGTATGTCACGTCAGCCGCTTGGCTCGAGATGGAAAATCAAGTACACAATTACCGCAAGAGGCAATACCTCTTGGCTGAGCGCTGAGCAGATCTAAACTTATGTGCCTCCGGCACATAGGTTGAACTTCCGCGCCAGCGGATGGGAAGTTGGCAACTTCTCCTCCGCTGGTGGAGAAGTTTCACTGCAACTTGTGCACCGTCGGTGCAGAAGTGAAAATGATGCTCCACCGGAGCACAATTTATTCGTCTCCGTCGGAGACACATTCTTCGTGCCAAAATGACACGAGGCTGAATAAGAAAATAACTTCGTCTCACGCGGGGACGAAGTTTTATATAAATCTATATTCGAACTCAAAAAGAAACGAGGCGCGGAATCGCACATTTGACGAGAGAGAAGTTTTCTTGTATAATGGAGCCACTCCAATAAAGAAACGTCCGAAATATGTGCAGAATGCAGAAAGGAGTTATTTATGATTGCAGGACACCTGCGAGAAAAAGACGGACACTATTACTGTGTACTCAGCTACACTGACTACACAGGCGAACGAAAACAAATATGGAAATCCACGGGACTTCCCGTGAAAGGAAACAAGAAGCGCGCTGAGGAAATGCTATCGCATCTTCGCAAAAGCTTTGTTGTGCCGAAGGCGCCAGCCGACTATTTTGATTTTAGCGACAGAATGCTTTTCACCGATTTTATGCGAGCTTGGCTTGAGGTGGT
>JAZTXD010000179.1:0-29045 GCA_045636265.1 Candidatus Flemingiibacterium sp. | reverse complement strand
TTTAATCGATATGTCAACAATATTATGTGAACTTTTTTATTTTTGTTCGGCGGCTTTACCGCCACAAGGTCGGCGCTGATGCGCCGAGGTTTTGCGTAAATACGAGGAGGATGGGGAACCAGCTGCGCAGTTTCCTCATCCTCCTCGAGCTCCACCTGTCCTCCTTGCCAGCGCCGGAGGCGCTCCCCGCGCGCTCAAAAAAAGATTCGCGCGAGTTTGTGCGAACAACTCGCCCACATTATAGACACCGCAAACCCTCATCCGGCGCTTCGCGCCACCTTCCCCCAAGGGAAGGCAAAAGTGGAGCGGTATCTTTCGGAAACCGCTTTACAAAGCGAATAGAGCAAAGCCGAAGGCTTTTGCGACCTTGAGCGCGAACCGGGCGATAGCAAGGAAAACTGGGGAGTCTAAGAGGGGATAGAAAACCTGCGCCAGCTGGTTGTCTGTCCCCTCTTTTATGCGTAACCTCGGCGCTCATGAGAGCGCCGCCGCTACAACACAAAAAGGTTGAAAACCTGACGGTTTTCTCCCCAAATTTTATGCGCGAAGCGTGATTCCAAGCTCCTTCTCAAGAAGCGTGAGAATCTTCTTCGAAGTTTTATCCGCTTCCTCATCGGTAAGCGTGCGGTCCGGGGCACGCAGTGCCACGCTGAACGCAACACTCTTCTTGCCCTCGCCGAGCTGCTTGCCGCGGTAAACGTCGAAGAGCTTTATCTCTTCAACAAGCTTTCCGCCTGCCTTCTTCATAACAGACTCAATAGCACCAACCTCAAGCTCGTCGTCACATACAAACGCGAAGTCGCGTGTTGTCGCCGGGAACTTCGGAAGCGCCTTGAACTGCTTGTCTGTAGCGGATTTCGCGAACATGTTCTCGAAATCAAGGTCAGCCACGTATACGGGCGCGTCTATCTCGTAAGCCGCGGATACAGTCGGGTGAATCTCACCGATAGTACCGAGCAGAGTTCCGTCTGCACACGCAACGAGCGCACAGCGTCCGGGGTGGAACGCGGAGTCGTCACGCTTTGCCGTATAGATAACGTCCTTGATGCCCGCCTTGTCGAGAAGCTTTTGCACAATGCCCTTGAGGGTGTAGAAATCACCGTCACGAAGGAAACCGACGGTTATTCTGCGGCGCTCCTCGGGAAGATTCTTCGGGTCTTCGTCGGGAATGTAGATCTTCGCCATTTCGTAAAGCGCGGTCTTACCTGCATGATAGTTGTTGTTGCGTGCGAGAACCTCAAGCATAGAGGGAATCGCTGTGGTACGCATAACGCTCGTATCCTCTCCGAGAGGATTGGAGATCACTATCGACTTGCGGCGAGGATCGTTTTCAGCCATTGCTATCTTATCATAGAACTTGGGGCTGATGAACGAGAATGTTTCGCACTCGTAAAGTCCCATTGCACAGAGAGTGTCCGCCATGAGAAGTTCAAACTTCTGAACGGGTGTGCGGCTTCCCGAGGTAATGGGTGTTACAAACTTGGTGGAGGTTATTGTGTCGTAACCGTAGATACGGAGGATCTCCTCGGCGATATCGTTCATGCAGCGGCAGTCCGCTCTGAACGAGGGAACTGTGAGCATGTCGCCGTCAACCTTGAATTCAAGCTTGGTCAGGACATCCTTCATATACTCCTCGCTCACGTCAAGACCGAGGAACGCATTGATGCGCTCCGCCTCAAGCTTCATGGTGAACGGCTCCTCTTTGCCCTTGTAAACGTCGATCGTACCGTCTACAACATCACCTGCGCCAAGCAGAGTGATAAGCTCGCATGCGCGGTCGAGTGCCGGCATGGTGTTCTCGGGATCGAGTCCCTTTTCAAAGCGGCCGGAGGATTCGGTTCTCATACCCTGGCTCTTTGCGGTGATACGCACAGAGCTTCCGAGGAAGTTTGCAGACTCGAACACAACAGTCTTTGTGTCGTCCTTGATCTCGGAGTTTGCGCCGCCCATAACGCCGGCAAGCGCAACAGCCTTGTTTTCATCGGCGATAACGAGGTTGGTGTCGTTCAGGGTGTGGTCAATATCGTCAAGCGACTTGAACACTTCGCCTGCCTTTGCGTTTCTTACGACAATCTTCGAGCCGTCAAGGCAGGAGAAGTCGAACGCGTGCATAGGCTGACCGTATTCGAGCATTACATAGTTTGTGATGTCAACGATGTTGTTGATAGGACGAACGCCGGATGCGCGAAGACGCATACGGAGCCACAGCGGAGAGGGCGCGATTTTAACGTTCTTTACAACGCGCGCGGTGTAACGCGGGCAAAGCTCTGCGTTCTGCACGTCAACGGAGATATAGTTCTCGATCTTGTCGCCGTCATTCGCAAATGTTCCCGAGGGAGTGGTGGGCTTAAACTCTCTGCCGAACGATACTGCACTCTCACGTGCAAGACCGAGCACAGACAGACAGTCGGGGCGGTTTGAGGTTATCTCAAACTCAACAACGGTGTCGGAAAGTCCGAGTACATCGTGAATATCGTCGCCGGGCTTGCAGTCGAAGCCGTCCATGATGAATATGCCGTCCTCAATAGCGCCGGGCATATCGTGAGTTGTTAAGTTAAGCTCGGCAATCGAGCAGAGCATACCGTTTGAGGGCACGCCGCGAAGCTTGCCTGCCTTTATATTTATGCCGCCGGGGAGCTTTGAGGGCGCCTTAGCAACTGGAACCATTGCCCCTGCGAACACGTTCTGTGCGCCGGTAACTATCTGCACGGGCGCATCCTCGCCAACGTCTATCTGGCAGATCCAGAGGTGATCGGAATCGGGGTGACGCTCGAGCGAGAGAACCTTGCCGGCAACAACGTTTTCGATGTCCTCACCGAGAATTTCATATCCCTCAACCTTTGAACCGGTAGCGGTCAGGCGGTCGCAGTATTCTTTGGGAGTAATTCCGTCAAGGCTGACGAAATCCTTTGCCCAGTTAAGTGAAAGATTCATTTTTGTTCCTCCTTATTAGAACTGATCGAGGAAGCGTACATCGTTTTCATAGAGGTAACGCATATCGTCAATACCGTATTTGATCATGGTGATTCGCTCAACGCCCATACCGAATGCAAATCCGCTGTATTCGTCGGGATCGATGTTGCATCCGCGAAGCACATTCGGGTGAACCATACCTGCACCGAGGATCTCGATCCAGCCCTCGCCCTTACAGAGCTTACAGCCCTTTCCGCCGCAAACAAAGCAGGAAACGTCAACCTCTGCCGACGGCTCGGTGAACGGGAAGTGGTGCGGTCTGAAACGGATCTGTGTCTGCTCGCCGAACATTGTCTTTGCAAAGGTTTCAAGAGTGCCCTTGAGGTCGCCCATGGTGATGCCCTTGTCAACAACAAGTCCCTCAAGCTGGTGGAAAAGCGGCGAGTGGGAAGCGTCCACCGCGTCGGAGCGGTAAACACGTCCGGGGGAGATTATGCGTATCGGAGGGCGCTGTTTTTCCATTGTGCGGACCTGAACGGGAGAGGTCTGCGAGCGAAGCAGGATATTTTCGGTGATATAGAAGGTGTCCTGCGTGTCGCGTGCAGGATGATTTTCGGGAATGTTTAACGCCTGGAAGTTGTAGTAGTCATACTCAACCTCGGGGCCGTCAACGATAGAGAAGCCCATACCGATGAATATGTCTTCCATATCCTTCTGAACGGTTGCAAGCGGATGGCGCTTGCCAAGCGCCGGAGTATTACCGGGCATGGTTACGTCAAGGCGCTCCTCTGCGAGCTTCTTTGTGAGCGCCGCAGCCTTGCCGGCCTCGGCCTTTTCTGCGATTGCATTTTCGATATACTCGCGAACTTCGTTTGCGAGCTGACCGATAACGGGACGCTCTTCTGCACTAAGCTGTCCCATGCCGCGAAGCACGGCGGTAAGCTCACCCTTTTTGCCGAGGAAGCGGATGCGTATCGCTTCGAGGTCGGCATCTGCCGCTGACAGCTCCGAGAGCGCCGCGGCACGGATTTCTTCAAGTTTCTGTTTCATGTTGGTTGTCCTTTCAGAAAATATAGTGATGAGGCACCGGCAACAAAAAAGCCGCCCGTCCCCGTATAAACAAGGACGAAGCGGCATAAATTCTATGCTCTCCGCGGTACCACCTTATTTTATTGCCTGTTACCAAGCAATACACTCGGCGACATTTTAACGGATGTCATGCGTTGACGCCTACTGAACCGATTCAGCATCACTGCTCCGGAGCGAAACGCCAACATCGCCCGCGCAAGACCGCTCCCAGCCATACTAAAGTACGTCGGTCATCTCTGAATACGCCGTGTGCAAGTGGCAAACTCCATCATCGCATTTACATTAGTATAACACATTTTTTTAAGGAATGCAAGAGTTTTGCGGGATTTTTTTGAGATTTGTACTCACTCAAACAAAAATCCAAGTCCATTTTCAATAACAATATCCCTTGCAAGGCTCGAATCCACAGCACATTCATCTCCGGGAACTATTCTGTATGTCCTGTGCCCGTCACGGCTTTCTGCCGAAAGAAGCTGTATCGGCGCTTTGGGAAGTCCGCGAACCCATTCGGCAAGCTCGTGAAAATGCGTTGCATATATAGCACAGCACCGCCGTTTTTCAAGATATTTAACAAGCGACTTGGCAAGAAGCACCCCGTCATAGGCACTCGTGCTTGAAAACATCTCATCAAGCAGTATAAGCGAGGAGTCGGTAACAACATCAAGTGCAGCGCGGAGCCGCAAAACCTCATTTTCAAGTCGGCTCTCGGTTGATTTCATTATCTCCTTTACAAACAAAACTATAATCTCACCGCACGGCTTTATATGTGCGGACTCGGCGCATATCGGCAGTCCCAGCTGAAACATGAGCTGTGCAATTCCAAGCGCCGCAAGGTAGACTGATTTGCCGCCGCTGTTCGGTCCGGTGAGTATGTATATCCTACGCGACATATCAAACGCCGCATCGCTCACAACTATCTGTGAAGCCTTGCACTTATCCGTGAGGTTGGGGTTCGCAAGTCCGCGTATCGCTGTGTTCTCCGACACTCTCGGGAACGTGAGCTTTAAGCCTGAACTGCGAAGCCTTTGCATATATCTTGCGGACTTGACCAAAAACGCTATATCCTCCGTGAGCGATATCAGCGCCATGACTTCTTCCTTCAGCGACTCTGTAATATACCGCTTCAGTGCCCTCGCCGAGCCGCGAAAAAGCGTGTTCATTGCACCGAAAAATTCTCTGTTCACGGCTATACTTCCTTTGCCGAGGAGCTTACCGCTTTCCTTTGTTCCCAGCGTAGCTATGCAGGTATATTCTCGTGGTACGCTCTTGTCCCGAAGTACGGTTTCCAAAAATCCTCCGCTCACATACGGCTGCTCGTTAAACGACACCACGCCAACCTCGGCAATGTCAAGCTGGGCATTGAGATTCACCCCAAGTGTGACGGAGCGAATGTTTTTGAGGTTTATGTCCAGAGAATTCAGCCACTCGCGCACTGAAATATAGCCCTGTGTCGCGGCAAATGCGGCAAACCTTTCACGCATGTCCGAGAGAGTTTCCGACAGAGCGGTTCCCTCGGGAATCGGGGCGAAAAGTTCATTTGCCGTGAAGTCCACCGCACTGCAAAAGTTGTGAAGCTCCAGCAGCGAATACACCACACCCTCCGTACTTCCAAGCTCCCCGTTTTTTGTGAATACGGATTTTACATCTTCGCACATGGTGAGAAGCTTTTCAAATCCGTCAAGGAGTGTGGGATAGGTATAGATATCCCGAAAAACGCTCTGCCGTTTTAAAATCTCCTCGCCGTCATACAGCAGATACTCTTCAAACTCCGACAGTCCAAAGCGGAGCGACTCCGCGCCAAACAGCCTTATGGCGTTCCTTTCGCCGTCAAAATTTCGGTCAAATAAAAAGTTTGGTATTACCGTCATTGTTGAAACCACCTCTGTATTTCATATAATCCCAGATTATGCGCACTTGATAGCCAGTCTAAAATCGGTCTGCGCACAAATACTGCAGCTATTTCAAAAAGAATAAGTGTAAGAGTAAAAAATATCCACATCTTTTTTGGGGAGATATTTACGATACGGCACCAGTCGGTAAATATACGTATCTTGAATAGATGTATCACATAGCACGGAATAATCGGAAAGATGAGTATGCGATACGACAGCAGTGCCAGAATAAAGCTTACAAGCGAAAGTCGGAGCACCGTGCGAAAAACGTATTTTCGCGGCAGACTCATAAAATATTCCTGCCCATTCTGGGCATTGTACATTTCCAAGATATCAAAAGAGCCGTGCTCGGAGAGCTGGACCCCAGCAAGCGCACGGGGATCGCTGATAAGCGCACCCATATAATCCCTCCTTTTTGAATTTTCTCAACTTATAGAGAGCTAAACTGTGCAAACGGTTGGGAAAATTTAAAAATTATTCTTCCACCTCAAACCAAAGCGTTATTCTCTCGGAGTCCGCTATCTTCTCCCAGGTGTCCGAATCGAATATGTGCAGAGTAAACTCAATCGACATAATGGGGTCAAGCTTTTCCGTTTCCTCTTCCTCTGTGTCGGTTTCTTGCTTGCCGTACTGCTCTATTTTGTATTTTTCGAACTCACTCTCGAGAAAACGCATAACCGCCGCAACGGTTCGCTCGGGGATTACCTCGGCGTTGAATATCGCCGTCACCGGGTTGCCGTTAAGGCGCACGTCATACGCCTGCACGGTTACATTTCGCCCTCCGTGATTGTCCACGCCGAGAATAAGTCCTGCGGCGAATTTATCCTCAACCTCTGTGAGTCCCTGCGCTATGATCGTAAGCTCCTCATCCTCATACACCAAGGTGCCGGTGTAGTCGTAAGCATAGTCGGAAATATCGGAGAGTGTGGTCTTAACAAGTATTCTCTCGCTCTCGAAGTGTACCTCCCAGCTCTCTGCATCGAAAACGTCAAAGCAAAGCTCAATGTCGGCAACACCGTGCATCTCGCTTCTCTCAAACTCACCCACCGGGAACTCAACATGACTGTATACTCTCTTGCCGGAGTCAACCTCGGCATGCATATCCGAGTCCACCATAATACCGTTTACAGCCGCGCTGTGTGCGCGGAATGTGAGCATTTTGTCGGTATTGTTTTCGATAATGAGCATAAGCCTTACACCGCGGCTGCCCCGTGTGGCAATGTCACGCGCCCATATCTTAACGCCCTGCTCGTCAACAAGGAGCGTTTTCTCAACGGAAACATCCTCAAAGTCAAAAACCTCCAATGTTTCTCGCGAGGTGGAGTCGTCCGTATCGTCACCCCTGCCGCCGCATCCCACAAAGCCAAAGAGAAGCGCGGCAACGGTGAACAGTGCCAAAACGGCACAAAGTAATCTTTTCACAGCATGTCATCCTTTCAGTTTATCATACAAGTTCAAGTAAAATATCAGCGAAGCTTGCATCCGACAGCCTTGCAAGATCATCGGGACGCGCCTCGATCTGCCAGCCGATCTTGCCGGCACTCACAAGCATGGTTTCACAGTTTTTCGCTGTTTCGTCAAACACAGTGCGGTACTTTTTCTTCATACCGATAGGCGAGCATCCGCCGCGAACATATCCCGTCACTTTGTTTATATCCGCAACCGGTATCATCTCCACGGATTTCACTCCTACCGCTCTCGCCGCTTTTTTGAGGTCAAGCTCGCGGTTCACGGGGACGTCGAAGACGTAATAGTTTCTGTCCGCGCCCTTGGTGACGAGCGTTTTGAAGATTTTCGCGGGGTCTATGCCAAGTCTGCCGGCAAGTGTCATGCCGTCAACCGCGCCCTCGTCATGCTCGTAGGTATGCGGCGTGTACGGCAGCTTTTCTTTATCGAAAATACGGTATACGTTAGTTTTGAATTCAGCCATTTTCTGTCCCTCCGGGGGTGTTTTCTTATATTGTATCACATTTTTTTCGTTTTGTACAGATAATTCGTAAATATATCTTTACTTTGCCATTGATTAGTGGTATAATTATTGTTGGAGAACGCAAAAGGGACAGGACAACCTGCGGTTTTCCCTTCCCTTTTGAAATCCCTTTCTTTTCCCTTTTGCGCCGGAGGCGCTCCTCGCGCGCGGGGAGAAAGATTCGCGCGGGCAAGTGAGCGCTTCGCGCTTACACACTGCCCTCATTTTTGATAGCGCAGGCGGACAGTCGAGGACGCCTGTCCCTACAGGGTTACAAGTTAATTCGCAATTCGCGGCTCCAATCTAACTTTGCGCAGCAGCGAAGCGTTCCGCGCCCTGCGTTTACGCGTATAGATGTCAGTACATGTCCGCCGACAGTGGCACGGTCGTTGGCCGGGCCCCGACTACTGAAGACGTCCTGCGTTTACGGAGAGTCCGAAGCGTTTAGCCCCTAAGCAAAGCCCCCTATAAAGTTTTTTGCGGAGCTTTTTTTCAAAAAAGCGACCCGTTCCTCTAAAAATAATAAAAAATAGGAGATATAACAATGAGCTACAAGACAGAATTTATTGAGTTTATGGTAAGAAGCGGAGTGCTTCGTTTTGGCGAGTTTACGACCAAGAGCGGCAGAAAGTCACCGTACTTTGTAAACACCGGAAACTACAAGACCGGCGCGCAGATGGCGAAGCTCGGCAAGTATTACGCAGAGTGCCTTAAGAACAACGTCGGCGAGGATTTTGACGTCCTCTTTGGCCCGGCATATAAGGGTATCCCGCTTGCAACCGTAACCGCATGCTCGCTCTTCACCGAGTACGGCATTGACAAGCCCTACTGCTTCAACCGCAAGGAAGCGAAGGATCACGGCGAGGGCGGCAACATGGTTGGCGCTAAGCTTTTCGACGGTGACCGCGTTGTTATCATCGAGGACGTTATCACCGCAGGCACCGCTGTACGTGAAACTCTCCCCCAGCTTAAAGCGGCGGCTGACGTTAAGGTTGAGCACATGATCATCTCCGTTGACAGAATGGAGAGAGGTCAGTCCGGTACCACCGCAATCAAGGAGATCGGCGCAGAGTTCGGCATCAAGGTTCATCCCATCGTAACCGTACGCGAGATTATCGACCACCTTCACGGTAAGGAGATCGACGGCGTGGTTGTGCTCACTGACGAAATCCGCGAGCGTATGGAAGCATACCTCGAAATGTACTGCGAGAAATAATGTCCGTATCTCTTCGCTTTGCCACACCGGAGGATGCGGCAGACCTTGTCGGGATCTACCGCCCGTACGTCGAGTCAACCGCAATCACGTTTGAATACGACGTGCCGAGCGTGGACGAATTTCGCCGCAGAATATGCGAGTACGGCTCACAGTTTCCGTTTATCGTTGCCGAGTGTGACGGCGTGCCCGTCGGCTACGCCTACGCTCACCGTTTTGCACCGCGGTACGCCTACCGCTTTTCCGCAGAGCTGTCCGTGTACGTTGACCAAAGCTTCACCGGCAAGGGCATCGGCCGCCAGCTTTACGGCGCACTTATCGAGCTTCTTGGTCTGCAGGACTACCGAAATCTATATGCGCTTATAAGCTGTCCGAATCCCGCAAGCTTCGCGCTGCACGCATCGTTCGGCTTCAAGGAAGTCGGACGCGAGCACGGTGTCGGCTACAAATTCGGCAAGTGGATAGACATTGCCACGCTTGAGCTTTCTGTCGGCGAGCATGCTTACACCGAGGATAAAGCCCTGTGGCGTATCTGCCCGAAGAACATATCCGAGCTTGGCGGCAAGGCACACGAAATACTCAAAAAGCATGAAAAAACAGCTTCACCGATTCGGTGAAGCTGTACTTTTTATTTGTCTTCGTTTGTCCCTTTGAGCTTTTTTAAGTTGTTAAGCTCATTTAAAAATTCGTCCGCCTCGTCAAACTCGCGGTATACCGAGCAGAAGCGTATGTATGCAACATCGTCAAGCTCGCGAAGCTTCGCCATGATTCTCTCGCCGATTTCCACCGTGGATACCTCAACGCGGTGTCCGTTTTTGAAATCCGCTTCCATGTCATCAACGATAGCCGTCATCTGCTCCTCGCTGACGGGGCGCTTCTGGCAGGCTTTTTTTATGCCGTTCATCATCTTATCGCGGTTGAACGCTTCGCGTGTGTTGTCGCGTTTGCAGACAACAAGTCCGCCGCGCTCTACTGTTTCATATGAAGTAAATCTGTGCTGGCAGTTAAGGCACTCGCGGCGGCGGCGTATACTGCGCTCGTCGTCGATAGGTCTTGTGTCAAGCACCTTATCCTCGTTGCATCCACAGATGGGACATTTCATAACTCTAATCCAGGCCTTTCTTTGTGTGGCACCGATGCGGTGCCGTGTCGGGAACGTATGAGTTTATTATAACACATTACCATGCTTTTTGCAAGGGCTTTGAAAATTTTTTCTCAACAAAATTGAAGGAAGCGATTATAATGTAGTATAACAATGCGAAAGCGAGGATTTTTATGAAACCTGTGATCGCCATCACATGCCCCACGGATGGGGGCGGCAACTTCTTACTGAACCGGGCATATGTTCATGCCATACTTCGTGCCGGCGGAGTTCCGGTGATGCTCCCGCCGATACGGAACGCCGTACGTACGCTCGATTTTGCCGACGGCGTACTGCTCGTTGGCGGCGGTGACATACTGCCGCGTTATTACGGGCTTGACGAATACGATGCCGCGCAGCTATGTGCTCCGTCCCCGGAACGCGACGAGTATGAGCTTGAGCTTGCACGGCTTTGCTTTGAGCGTGACATTCCCACGCTCGGCATCTGCCGCGGCGTGCAGGTGATGAACGTCGCGCTCGGCGGCACACTGCATTTTCATATTACCGGACACGATAAAACGCCGGTACGCGAGGATCCGCACCACGGCGTAAGCATAGTGCAGGACTCGCGCCTTTGCCGCCTTGTGGGCGATGAGCTTTACGTGAACACGTGCCACCACCAGGCAACAGACAGCGTCGGCAAAGAGCTTTTAGTGAGTGCACGTGCCGAGGATGGCATCATCGAAGCACTCGACGCGCCGTCCCGCCGATTCTTTGTTGGGGTGCAGTGGCATCCCGAGCGAATGCAAAACCACGCTTCGGAGGTGTTGTTTGCGGCGCTGACGGCGGCGTGCACTGCGGCGCTCTGAAGAGCACCGAGGGATGCGTAATTGCAAGGAGGATAGACAACCGGCGCCAGCTGTTTGTCTGCCCTCCTCGCGCTCCTCCAGTTTTCCTTGCCAGCGCCGGAGGCGCTCCCCGGCGCTCAAAAAAAGATTCGCGCTGGTTTGTGCAAACACGCCGCCCACATTAAAGGCACCGCTCTATTCCACCAACCGATAGAGTGGGGCGGTGTTTTATGGCGCCGCTTTACAAAGCGAATAGAGCCGGAGGGCGAAGCCCGATCGGCGACCTTGAGCGCGAGTCGGGCGCTAGCCAAAGGAAAGCGGAGGATTCAAAGGCGGTGGAAAACCATCGCGGCGAGCGTTGGTTGTCCATCTCCTTTGCTATTAGCCATACGGCGATGCGATATGTAATATCACACCGCCGCCTCGCCGACTCTGGCGAGAATCACCGTCATATCATCGCTTCTGTGATTTGCGAACACCGCATTATCGAGTATCTTTTCCGCCATGACCGAAAGGTCGTCATCCCACTCGTATGTGAGCAGATTCGCAAGCCACACTCCGTCCTCAAGCGACTGTGCAACTCCGTCGCTCACCATGACTATAACATCACCGAACGCAAGCTCAAAACGTATCTTCTCCGCGTCAAGCTCACGCATAATTCCTATCGGCACCGTCTTCGACTGAAGCTTGTAAAGGTTACCGTTTCTAAGGATAAACGACGGCGCCGCGCCGCTTTTTACGAAGCACGCCTCGCCCGTGATAAGGTCTATCTCGGCAAGGTCAACGCTTGCACTGCATTCGCTCGAGCGTGTACGCATAAATCCGTTGAGCATCTCAAGCGTCACCGCCTTGCCGTTGCCGCCGGACAGCATGCGCTCCAAAAACACCGTGCACAGCTTTGACGTGAGCGACGCCTCGCGTCCGCTTCCCATTCCGTCGCAGATAAGCGCATAGCTGTAGTCCTCGCGCCCCTCGAACGTCACGGCGGTGTCGCCGTTTGCATTCTCTTTTTCTTTCATATTGGTGGCTTTTGCGTACTCAACCGCAAAGCGTCGGCGGGAGCACAGCGCCATCGTCACATTTTCGCCCTCTATATTGAACCTGGGCTGTGTCAGGTACACACCAACACTGTTTTCCACAGCCGTGCGGATTTCCTCGGCGCCGATACGCATACAGGCAACATCCACTCCGCCGATAAATATCTGTTTCTTTCGCTGTCCGTAACAAATAACGTGCGGTGCCGCTATATTCAGACTTTTAAGTGAACGCTTAAGTAGCTGCGTCATTTCCTCGTCAGCGCGGTACTCCGACTCGTTTCCGGCTATCTGTTCGGCAAGGAGCTTTGACATTGCTTCGTAGTCAAGCGCGAACGCCTCGGTCTTGTCGTTCTTGTAAAGCTTTTCGATAAGCTTCGCGGTGTTTTGGTTTATGTCGTCGATAACTGCGGTTATATTGAAGCATCGCTCACGCAGAAACGGCGGTACATCGGAAAACTCCACTCTGCCGTTTTTGTAAAGCGTCGCCGTCATTTTGCTCTGCGAATCGAGCGTTGTCGAATAATCTCTTTCAAGGCAGTGCGTTGACATCGAGCACTTCTGGCAGTACGAGTCGAACACCCTGTCGCACACCGCCTTGAGGTCTACCACGCCGGGACGCTTCATCCTATCCGAGAGCATGTAAAGCGTGTCCGAAAGGTGCGCGAACGCCTCGGAAAGCGTGTTCATACGCTCGGCGGTGTCCTCTTGCTTTCGCTGTAATATCATCATATCCTCGCCGATTTTCTGCGTGTCCGGCATGTAGAATATCGGTAATGCCGGCAAAAGTCCGAAGTGTGAGAGCGGCAGGAATATCACCGCTGTGCCGAGTATATCGGGAAGCAGGCGCGGCAGTATGCCGTAGCCGTCCACGACGAGTCCGAGCGTCATACCGATAACGCTCGCCGATATAATCGCCGCCGCTCTTGAAAAATTCCAGAGTACACCGACAACAAGTCCCACGGATGCCATAATACACGGAGCCGCACCGAGTGAGTAGGCAATCTGCATCGCACCTGATGCATCGGTCATGCTTGTCCCACCGCACGCAAGTCCGGCGAAAAGTCCGACAGCGCAGCCTTTGAGCGCACCTTTCTGTGTCGCCGCCCAGAGCGTTACGAACATCGCCGCCGCGAACGCCGGAGAGAAGCCGAAAAACGTATACCCCCGAAGTGAGAGCACGAGCATAAACATAAGCGCCGCACAGGACAGCTCCGAGAATTTTGACAGCCGTTCGTCATCGCTGTACATGCATGACAGCACGAGTGTTGCCAGCGGACATATCAGAAATCCGGCAACAAGACCGAACAGGTCATAGTATAAAAATCCGCCGGCAATCAAGCGGTAAAGTCCGAATATGAGTGCTCCGAAGCAGGAAACGGCGCATCTTATCGGGACGCCTTCCGAAAAGAGTGTGCTGTCTGTCGCCGCGCGTGCAATGCGTCCCCAAAACGTCAGCGATTTGCCGTCCCCCTCCGGTGCCTCGATAAGCCGGCATATCGCGAAGCGCATCATGAGAATGACCGTATACACCACCGCTGTTGCTAGCGAATATCCGCGCACGAACAGCGAGGAAACAAGTAGTCCGAAATAGGTGTACGGGACATATTTGTTCGTTGCCGAAAGGAACGCTATGCCGAGCGGATAGCTTGAAAATGCGCATTTTGCAGTTCCGAGCAGTACGGATGCGAGTACAAATCCGACGACTTTTGCTATATGTAGAAGATTGATTTTGCCAAGGTCAACATCAGCCTCTCCGTCCGTAGCTTTTCCGTGTGCGAGGACTTTAGAGAGTCCGGCTCGAAGTATTTTTTGAAGTGCCATGATTTTTACCGTCCTTTTTTGTTTGTGCCAATATTATACAGCCAAAACGCGGCGCGGCATGTCACTTTTTGTGTGCACATTTGTGGCGAAAAATCGACGTCCGCGTCAATGTTTTGCCGCACCGTGACGGCGCATGTCGGCAAATGCGATAGTTTGCCGAAAAGTTTTCGGCGCTTTCCTTTTGCGCATAGCGATGCGCTGCATGTGGTCGGCGCTCATGAGAGCGCCGGGGGGATGCGTAATTGCAAGGAGGATAGACAACCAGCTGCGCAGGTTTTCTACCCTCCTCGCGCTCCTCCCGTTTTCCTTGCTTACGCCGGAGGCGCTCCCCGGCGCGGGGAAAAGATTCGCGCTGGTCAGTGCGAACACACTGCCCACATTTCAGATAGTGCCCGAGTGGAGCGGTTTATTTACGGCACCGCTTTACCGGCGCGAATAGAGCCGGAGGGCGAAGCCCGATCGGCGACCTTGAGCGCAAATCGGGCGCAGCCAAAGGAAAGCGGGGAGCCAAGAGGGGTGGAAAACCATCGCGGCAGCGTTGGTTGTCTATCCCTCTTGCTATTATGCGCACGGCGATGCGCTGTACTGTATCGGCGCTCATGAGAGCGCCGAGGGATGCATAAAAGAGGGGATGTACAACCAGCTGCGTAGGTTTTACATCTCCCTCTAAGAGTTCGCCTTTGGCGAACTCTACTCCCACTGCTTTCCTTGCTTGCGCCAGAGGCGCTCCCCGCGCGCTCAGAAAAGATTCGCGCTGGATAGTGCGAACACTCCGCCCACAATGCAGATAGCGCCCATGTGTACCGCTTGTTTTTGTCGGAACTGCGCCGAAAAAAGCACAAATTTACAACAAAAAACGTCACATTTGTGCGCAATACCCTCTTGCAATTGCGGTGCGATGTGTGATATAATAATAATGTATACGCAAAAATACGGCGCGTGTCGCGCCATACGATATATCACAAGGAGATCGCTATGTATAAAATAGCCGCTAAAAAATCCCTTAATCCCACCGTCACTATGATGGATATCGAGGCTCCCCTCGTTGCCAGAAAGGCACAGCCCGGTCAGTTCATCATCCTTCGCACAGACGCTGACGGCGAGCGTATTCCGCTCACCATTGCCGGATACGACAGAGATGCGGGTACAGTAAAAATAATATTCCAGATAGTCGGTGCCACTACCGAAAAACTTAATCACAAAAACGTCGGCGATTATATCGAAGACTTCGCCGGCCCTCTCGGCACTCCCACAGAGCTTGAAGGCCTTAAGAAGGTCTGCATCGTGGGCGGCGGTGTCGGCTGCGCGATTGCAATGCCTATCGCACAGGCACTTCACGATATGGGATGCGAGGTTACATCCGTCATCGGATTCCGTTCAAAGGATCTGCTTATCCTCGAGGATGAGTTCACCGCCGCTTCCGAGCGCCTCTTCGTTATGACCGACGACGGTTCTTATGGCAGACAGGGTAACGTCTGCGTACCGCTGAACGAAATGTTCGCCGCAGGTGAGCGTTTCGACAAGGTTATCACCATAGGTCCGCTGATCATGATGAAGTTTGTCGTTGAGGCAACTCGCCCAACGGGTATCCCCTGCATCGTGTCGATGAACCCCATTATGATCGACGGCACGGGAATGTGCGGCGGATGCCGACTCACCGTTGGCGACAAGACCAAGTTCGCCTGCGTTGACGGTCCCGATTTCGACGGATACGAGGTTGATTTCGACTCTGCGATGGAGCGCGGCGGAATGTTCCGCGAGTTTGAGCGCCACGCGCACGAGGAAACCTGCAATCTCTTCAAGAAAATGTAAGCGGAGGAAAAACAGAAATGGCTGCAAATATGTCACCGAATAAGAACCCGATGCCATCTCAGGCACCTGAGGTTCGCGCACATAATTTTGACGAGGTTGCCCTCGGATACGACGAGGCAACAGCGATCGACGAGGCACTTCGCTGTCTTAACTGCAAAAATATGCCGTGTGTTACCGGCTGTCCCGTAAATATCCACATCCCCGAGTTTATCGCAAAGATAAAAGAGGGCGATTTTGAGGGCGCTTATCAGATAATCAACCGTTCGTCCTCGCTTCCGGCGGTATGCGGACGTGTCTGCCCCCAGGAAACCCAGTGCGAGGCGAAATGCGTTCGCGGCATCAAGGGCGAGCCTGTCGGAATCGGCAGACTCGAGCGTTTCGTTGCCGACTGGCATAACGCTCACACAGACGGCGATGTCACCGTCCCAGAGTCAAACGGACACAAGGGTGCCGTTGTCGGCTCCGGTCCGTCGGGACTTACATGTGCCGGCGATCTTGCCAAGAAGGGCTACAAGGTAACTGTTTTCGAAGCACTGCACACCGCAGGCGGCGTGCTTGTTTACGGCATCCCCGAATTCAGACTTCCCAAGGCTATAGTTGCCAAGGAGGTCAACAACTTAAAGGCAATGGGCGTTGATATCGAAACCAACGTGATCATCGGCAAAACGCTCACCGTTGACGAGCTTTTTGACATGGGCTTTGAAGCTGTATTCATCGGCTCCGGCGCGGGACTTCCCAGCTTTATGAACATCCCCGGAGAGAGCCTCAACGGCGTTTACTCCGCAAACGAATACCTCACCAGAAGCAACCTCATGAAAGCATATCTCGACGATCCCGTAACGCCTATTTCCAAGGGCGGCAAGGTTGCCGTTGTCGGCGGCGGAAACGTTGCTATGGACGCGGCACGTACAGCACTCCGCCTTGGCGCAGAAAAGGTGTATATCGTATATCGCCGATCTATGGATGAGCTTCCAGCACGCCGCGAGGAGGTTGAGCATGCGATCGAAGAGGGTGTTGAGTTTATGCTTCTCAATAATCCTGTGGAAATCCTCGGATATCGCAATCCCGATGACAAGCGTGACCCGAAGAACGGTCGTGTTATCGGCATGAAGTGCATCAAAATGGAGCTTAGCGAGCCGGATGAGCGCGGCAGACGCTCACCTATTCCGGTCCCCGGAAGCGAGTTCACGATTGACGTTGACACAGTTGTTATGTCGATCGGTACATCCCCGAATCCGCTTATCAAGTCGACCACCGAGGGACTTGAGGTCAACCGCCGCGGCGGCATCATCGTTGAGGAAGCAACCGGCGCGACCACCAAGGCCGGAGTTTATGCCGGCGGTGACGCTGTAACCGGTGCGGCAACCGTAATCTCCGCAATGGGTGCGGGCAAGGTTGCGGCGAAGGCGATTGACGAGTATTTGTCGAAGTAAGCGAGGACATTATGCAGGTTGTTGGACAGATTTTAAGCATAATCGCAATGGCGATAGCAATTCTCTCATTCCAGTGCAAGGTGCAGAGAACACACATTGCCATGCAGATCGTAAGCACACTTTTCTTTGCGGTAAGCTTCCTGATACTCGGAGCGGTAACCGGCGCACTGCTTAATGTCATAGCAAATGTGCGTGCCATCGTCTACTATAACAAGCAGAAGCTTCACGCAGACAAGCCGATCTGGCTTGTGGGCTTTATCCTGGCATATGCCGCCGTGTACGTGCTAACGTTCACGCTTCCGATATTCAAAACCGAGCCGACCGCGTTCAACCTTATCGTCGGACTTCTCCCGGTCATCGGCATGACGGCGTCCAATCTCGGACTGTACTGCAAGGACGCAAAGTCTGTCCGCAGATTCGGACTTATCACCTCGCCGGCGTGGCTGATTTACAACATCATCTATTTTTCGATAGGTGCGATACTCTGCGAGGCATTCAGCATTGTTTCGATAATCATTGGCATGATAAGACTTGATATACATAAGAAAAGCGAGGGGTAATCCCTCGCTTTTCTCTGTTCGGCGGCGGTGCCGCCGAGGTTTTGCGTAATACCAAGGAGGGACGACAACCAGCGTCAAACGCCGCAGGTTTTCGTCCCTCCTCGGACTCCTCCCTCTTTCCTTGGCTTGCGCCGGAGGCGCTCCTCCGCGCGCTCAAGATCGCCGATCGGGCTTTCGCCCTCCGGCTCTATTCGCGCCAAAAGTGGAAACACACCGCCCACATTTTAGGCACCGTCCTATTCCACTAACCGATAGAGTGGAGCAGTGTCTTTCGATAACCGCTTTACAGCGCGAATCTTTTTTTGAGCGCGAGTCGGGCACCGGCAAGGAAAGCAGGGGAGTCTAAAAGGGAATGTAAAACCTACGCAGTTGGTTGTACATCCCCTCTTTTACGCATCCCTCGGCGCGAAAGCGCCGAAAAGAAAACCGCCGTTTTCACGGCGGCTTTCGCATCATCTTCTGTTATATTCCGACTTCGGATTGACAATATCGCGCCAATCAAGACCGCCGTTTTCAAGTGCACATACGAGCACCTCGGCAGTGGCGATATTAGTTGCTACAGGCACGTTGTATACATCGCACATGCGAAGAAGCGTGTGTGCCTCCTCGTCAAACGCGGTGTCCTTCGACGTGTCGCGGAAGAAAATAAGCAGGTCAATCTCATTGTATGCAAGACGTGAGGTTATCTGCTGTGTTCCGCCCTGGGAACCGGACAAAAGACGCTCAATGTTAAGACCGGTCGCCTCTGATATATATTTTCCCGTGATGCCGGTGGCACACAGATTGTGTTTGCAAAGTATTCCGCAATATGCAATGCAGAACTGTGTCATAAGTTCCTTTTTCTTATCGTCCGCAATTATAGCTATTTCCATTTATTTCTTCCTTTCTGCAGAAATTCCAAGTGGTGTTATAACTTCCAAAGTAAACGCTTTATGCGCTTTTTAGTTTTTGCCCCGGCAAAGCCGTTAAACAGCGGAACATAGCTTCCGCAAAGCCGTCCGGCAATGTTGTCAAACGCCGCACGGGCGTTGGATTTTTTTATCTGGCAGGCAAGCTTGCCCGTTTCCGCACCGACCATCAAAGCCTTCTCATACGGAACTATTCCGCAAAGCTGTATGAACGATCGGTCGATTATTTCGTTTATTCCCGGTCTGTTACCGTCTATCGCCGCTTCCATGTCAAAGCTGTTGATGAGCAGTCGCTGCTCGCCGATACGGCATCTTGCGAGATATTCTCCCGTTTGCCCCGCGGCACGTATGCTTGAGGGCTGATGCGATGCCACGATTATCGCGCTGTCGGCAACCCCCGAATCCATTACAGCCGGAACTCCGAGCGAGCCGGGCGTGTCGAGTATGATATTGTCAAACGCCTCAAATTCAAGTGCACTCTTGATTATTCCGGCAAATTCCTCTGCCGTTATTTCCCGTCCGCCCTTATAAGGCGCGGCGGCAAAATATAAGTTTTCGCACCGGGTGTCACGGATAAGAACCCTGTCTATCGGGACACCTCTTTTGGCGGCATCGTACAAATCGTACATTATTTCGTTTTCGACTCCGAGCATAAGGTCAAGACACCGCATATCGAAATCGCAGTCGCAAAGCAGCACTTTTTTGCCGCGCACGGCAAGCGACATCGCAAGATTGGCTGCCACGGTGGACTTTCCCACGCCGCCTTTGCACGAAGTTATGAGTGTGATCTTAACCGTTTTCCCGTCCTCCGTCGAAATTTTGCTGGTTTTTGTGCCAAAACACATTTCGCACAGTGTACCGATAATATGATACCATATTTTTGTGCTTTATGTCAATACCTCACAGCACATTTTTATTAGAAAAAGCGATTTTTTACACTTTCGACAAAAATATCATCTTTTTTTGTGCAATCACAGAATAAATATCGGTGTCATTTGGCTCATTTCGGTATTTTATCGCTGTTTTGCCAAAAATACGGCTGTTATCATCGCAGAATATTTACAAAATACTTATTGTTTTTTGCGCTTTAATATAGTATAATATTAATTATAGTATTATCGCTAAATATGAAATCTTAAGGAGAACAAAAATGGTTAAGCAGAACATGGATTTTATCGCACAGTATGACGCCGAGGTAGGCGAGGCTATCAAGAAGGAATACGCACGTCAGCAGAGAGGCCTTGAGCTTATCGCGTCCGAAAACGTCGTTTCCCCCGCAGTTATGGCGGCTATGGGCACAGTTCTCACAAACAAGTATGCCGAGGGCTACTCCGGCAAGCGTTACTACGGCGGATGCGAGTGCGTTGACATCGCCGAGGATATCGCGTGCCGCCGCGCATGCGAGCTTTTCGGAGCTGAGCACGCAAACGTACAGCCCCACTCCGGCGCACAGGCAAACACCGCTGTTTACATAGCGCTTCTTCAGCCCGGCGACACCGTTATGGGTATGAACCTCGCTCACGGCGGACATCTTACTCACGGAAGCCCCGTAAACATCTCCGGTCTTCTCTACAACTTCATCCCCTACGGCGTTGAGGATGACGGCAGAATCGACTATGACAAGGTTGAGTTCCTGGCACAGGAAAACAAGCCGAAGCTCATCGTTGCCGGCGCATCCGCTTATCCGAGAGTAATCGACTTCGCTCGCCTTTCCGAGATTGCAAAGAGCGTTGGCGCTTACCTCATGGTAGATATGGCACACATCGCAGGACTTGTTGCGGCAGGACTTCATCCGAACCCCGTACCCTATGCAGATGTTGTTACTACCACCACACATAAGACCCTCCGCGGTCCTCGCGGCGGTATGATCCTTTGCCGCGAAGAGCTTGCAAAGGCTATAAACAAGGCTGTATTCCCCGGAACCCAGGGCGGCCCTCTCATGCACGTTATCGCTTCCAAGGCGATCTGCTTCGGTGAGGCACTCAAGCCCGAGTTCAAGGCATATCAGGAGCAGATCGTGAAAAACGCGCAGGCACTTGCACAAGCTCTTGTTGCAGAAGGCTTTGACCTCGTATCCGGCGGTACTGATAACCACCTCATGCTCGTTGACCTTCGTTCCATGGGCATCACCGGTAAGCAGCTCGAAAAGCAGCTCGACGAGGTTTACATCACCGTTAACAAGAACGCTATCCCCAACGACCCCGAATCTCCGTTCGTTACAAGCGGCGTGCGTATCGGTACTCCCGCAGTCACCTCCCGTGGCCTTAAGGAGGACGATATGCGTACAATCGCTCACCTCATTAAGCTTACCGCTACAGATTTCGAAAACTCCGCTGACTACATCCGCGCAGAGGTTACCAAAATCTGTGACAAATATCCGCTTTACGAAGGTAAATAATATTTAGGGGACGCGATTTGCGACTTTCTTGAAAGAAAGTCGCCCAAAGAACTTTATACAAGCTTTATTACGTTGGCTAAACTCTCCGAACATCGCGTAAACGCAGGACGTTCCCAGTAGTCGGGGCCCGGCCAACAACCGTGCAGTGGTACACACTGACATCTATATGCATAAACGTAACCCTCATCCGGCGCTTCACGCCACCTTCCCCCAAGGGAAGGCTGTTAAGTTAGATTAGAGCCGCAGTTGGCACACCGCGCCAAACATACGGCGAGCGAGCGCGAATAAAAGCAAAGGCAAAGCCTTTGCTACCTTGAGCGCATGCGGGAGTACCGCAAGCCATCCGGCGAAGCGGTATGTTCGCACATAGGCGCGCGAATCTTGTTTGAGCGCGCCGATCCCAAGCAAGGAAAACGGGTGGAGTCCGAGGAGGGCAGAAAACCTGCGCAGCTGGTTGTCTACCCTCCTCGAAACCGCATTTACGCATACGGCTATGCGGACAGTCGGGGACGCCTGTCCCTACAAGTCAAAACCAACCGAAAGGAAAAAATCGTATGATAAAGATCACTTCAGCGGAGATACTGTCGGTAGGCACCGAGCTTTTGCTTGGTGACATCGTAAACACCGATGCAGCGTATATATCGCGAAAGCTCGCCGCGCTTGGAATAAACATGTATCATCAGGGCGTGGTGGGTGACAATCCCGAACGGCTTGAAGAGGCACTTAAGCTCTCGCTGTCGAGAAGCGATCTTGTCATTTTGACCGGTGGACTCGGTCCGACGTATGACGACCTCACCAAGGAAACGGCGGCGCGTCTTATGGGACGCGAGCTTTACATGCACGAGGAAAGCCTTGAGCGCATGATGGCGCGATTTGCCAAGAACGGCAGACCGATGACCGAGAACAACAAAAAACAAGCCATGATGCCCGAAGGCGCAGTCGTTTTCAAAAACGATTACGGTACTGCTCCCGGTCTTGCAATGGAAGACGAGGAGCGCGGCAAGATAATGATACTGCTCCCCGGCCCTCCCAGAGAATGTGAGCCGATGTTCACAGAGCAGGTTGAGCCGTATCTCAAAAAGTTCTCCGATAAGGTGTTCTATTCAAAGAATATCAACATTTTCGGCATGGGCGAGTCGCTCGTGGAGTCCATACTCCTGCCGCTTATGCTTGAGTCGAAAAATCCCACCGTCGCGCCCTACGCAAAGGACGGCGAGGTGCTGCTGCGTGTTACCGCTTCGGGAAACACCGAGGAAGAATGCATCGCGCTGTGTGACGCGGCAATCGAAAAGATTCGCGGGACCGAGGTCGGCGAGCATATTTACGGCGTTGACGCCGGAAGCCTCGAGGAAGCGCTCGTAAAAGCGCTTATCGAGAGGGGACTCACCGTGGCATCGGCTGAATCGTGCACGGGCGGATACGTGGCAAAGCGTATCACCAACGTGAGCGGTGCGAGTGACGTGCTCGAGGGAAGCATCGTGACCTATGCGAACCGCGTTAAGGAAAAGTTTGTGGGCGTAAGCCACGAAACGCTGGAAAAATACGGTGCAGTTTCAAAGCAGACCGCTATAGAAATGGCGCGCGGAGTGCGTGCGCTGTTTGAGTCTGATATAGGAATATCAACAACGGGTGTGGCAGGCCCCACCGGAGGCACTCCCGAAAAGCCTGTCGGAAGAGTGTACGTCGGCGTTTCATACGGCGACCATGAGGAAGTCCGCGAGCTGAACATCGGTAACGGCAAAGCAACACGTGAATATGTCCGCTATGTGAGCGCATCCCACGCCCTCGATCTGGCAAGACGTGCGGCAGAAAGGAAATAACTATGAGAGCATCAGAGATTATCACCGCTATTGAAAGCGGCAAATACACAGAAATTTTCACCGAGCTTTACGGCGCGGAAAATGTAGCCGCACAGGAGGTGCGGTACATAAACACCGTTAAGGAATTCTCCAAGCTTTTCGGCGAGGATAGAGAAATTTCTCTTTTCTCCGTTGCCGGAAGAAGCGAGATCTCCGGAAACCACACAGACCACAACTACGGAAAGGTTCTCGCGGCATCCATTGACCTTGACATCATCGCCGCGGCTTCTCCGAGGGATGACATGCGCATCAACATCAAGTCCGAGGGATTCCCGATAGACGAGGTTGACATAACAAATCCCACAGTTGATGAGGCTCTTTACTACACATCAAAATCCATCATCTCCGGCATGTGCTCCGGATTTTTGAAGCACGGCTTCAAGGTCGGCGGTTATGACGCTTACACCACCTCGAACGTTTTCAAGGGCTCGGGACTTTCGTCCTCTGCGGCATTTGAAGACATGGTGGGACTTATTCTCAACGGCTTCTATAACGACGGTGTCGTTGACAACGCGGAAATCGCGAGAATAGCGCAGTATTCCGAGAACGTATTCTTCGGCAAGCCCAGCGGACTCATGGATCAGACCGCGTGTGCTGTCGGCGGATTTATCGCGATCGACTTCAAAAACCCCAAGGAGCCGATCATCGAAAAACTCCCGTTTGACCTTTCTGCGGCAGGATATAATCTCTGCATCGTAAACACCGGCGGCAATCATGCCGACCTTAACGAGGACTATGCTTCCGTTCCCGCGGAGATGAAGAAGGTTGCGTCCTTCTTCGGCAAATCGGTGCTCCGCGAGGTGGAAATGTCCGAGATCCTCGGTAACATAAAGGCTCTGCGTGAGTTCGCGGGCGACCGCGCGATCATGCGTGCCGTTCACTACAAGAACGAAAACGAAAGAGTTACAAAGCAGGGCGAGGCTCTTCGCCGCGGCGACCTTGACGCTTTCTTCGAGGGCGTTATGGCATCGGGTAACTCAAGCTACAAGTATCTGCAGAATGTATACACCACCAAGAACGTGTCCGAGCAGGGACTTTCCCTTGCACTCTGCGTTGCTGAAATGGCACTTGCCGGCAAGAGGGCGGCTTACCGTGTACACGGCGGCGGATTCGCCGGAACCATTCAGGCGTTCGTTGCAAACGAGGATGTTCCCGCGTTCCGTGCGGCGCTTGACAGCGCATTCGGTGAGGGCGCGACCACCGTTCTCAAGGTTCGCCCCTACGGCGCTATACGTATAGAATAATGGCAAAGCATAAGAAAAAGAAAAAGCACACGACCGCGTCCGACGGAAATTTACCGACGGGCGCGGTCAAGGCGCAGTTAAAGCCGTTTAATGTAAAAAGGCTGCTCCTTATCGTGATAACCACGCTCGCGGCGTTCTCGTTTTATGAGGCAATGATAGCGTTGCCGTATCTGCGTGTTGGTGGCATACCGATAATTATGCCGATCTACTTCGCGATCGTCACGGTGCTCATCTGCGCGATAGTTATACTCAACAGCGGATTTTCCACAAAGCCCGTCACGCCGGATATGTTACGCGAGGGCGAGGACGATGACGAGGCGCATCTGATTGAGATATGCGAAAAGCTTAACAGACGAAAGGTCCTCGCAAAATGCCTGATGCTCGTGCTCCTGCCGTTCCTATTCTCGATATTTTTCGATATCATCTACCTCTTCTATGGCGATTTCTTCAAGGGCGCCGTTACAGCTATATTCGGGTAGGGGAAGGGACGGTTTTTCGCTACTTTCCCCCAAGAAAGTAGCACAAAGAACTTTATAGGGGCTTTATTTCGCTGGCTAAACTCTTCGAACTTTGCATAAGCATAGGCGGACAGTCGAGGACGCCTGTCCCTACAAGGTTACTGCTAACCAAGCGTCCGCGACACAATTCTAACTTAGCGCGGCAGCGAAGCGTTCCGCGCCATACGTTTACGCGTAAAGATGTCGGTGTGTACCACTGCACGGTTGCTGGGGTGGGGGACCCAGCTACTGAAGCCGTAAGACCGTTTACGCGAGGCATCTTCAGCGGATGCGTTATATAAAGTTCTTTGCCAAGCTTTCTTTCAAGAAAGCGTAAAACGCATCCCCCTTGAAAGGACAAAACATCATGTCAAACTTTACAGTCTGCACGCTTGCATCAAGCTCGAAGGGCAATGCGATATATGTACGCATGGGCGAAGACGAGATACTCATTGATGTGGGCATCAGCGCGAAGCGGACGGCGGATGCCTTGAAGCTTGTTGGCAGCGACATATCGCGAATCAAAGCGATATTTATAACACACGAACACTCCGACCACACCTCGGGGCTCGAGATCGTGGCGAAAAAATATAATATTCCGATACATATTACCGAGCCGAGCGCACGTGTACTGTTATGCGAAAAAACCGCGCATGCGGCAGAGGTTGCCGTGATACATCCGCTGCTGTATACCGAAACTGTCGGCGGCATTACGGTAACATCGTTTGTCACGTCGCACGACAGCGCGGCAAGCGTCGGTTACGTTGTAAGCGACGGCACAGACGAGCACACGCTCGCCGTTGCGACTGACCTCGGTTATGTGAGCGACGACGTGAGCGACGCGCTCATCGGCGTTGAGAACATAATCCTCGAATCAAACCATGACGAAAATATGCTCCTGTGCGGCCCGTACGATTACTCGCTCAAGCGCAGAATCCTCTCGCCCACGGGACATCTCTCAAACGATGCCGCCGCCGCTTTTGTGGCACGGCTTGCCGCATCCGGCACCAAACGCATCCTCCTCGCGCATCTGAGCGAAGAGAACAACCTGCCCGAAATCGCCTACCACACGTCCCTCGAGGCTATTGGCGGCAAGGATGTCACGCTTGTGGTAGCCGATCCACATAAACCTACGATGCTTATTGGGGACGAATATTTGCCGCTTTCTTGAAAGAAAGCGGCGCAAAGAACTTTGTACAAGCTCTTTTTGAGGACTAAATGCTTCGAATGTTCCGTAAACGAAAGGAAGATTTGTAGGGACCGGCGTCCTCGACGGTCCGCCTGCGTTTATGCATAAATGGAAACGGACAGTCGAGGACGCCTGTCCCTACAAGGACTCACCTATGTTTATGCGAGGCATCTTCAGCGGATGCGTTTATAAAGTTCTTTGCCACGCTTTCGTTTGGGAAAGCGTAAAACCGCCCCATCGAAAGGAGAAAGCCTATGCTTCGCGTGCACATTGTCCATGTTGGCACTGTCAAGGAAAAATATCTTACGGATGCCATTGGCGAATATGAAAAGCGATTGTCGGCGTACTGCACGCTTGACAATATATCCGTTAAAGAAGAACGGCTGCCTGACAAGCCGTCGCCTGCCGAGATTGAAACGGCGCTGAAGCGTGAAGGCGAGCGGATACTCGCCGCACTGCCGTCGCGCTCTTACAGCATTGCAATGTGCGTTGAGGGAAAACAGCTCACGAGCGAGAAGTTCTCCGAGAAGTTATCGGGCATAGCAAACGAAGGCTTCTCCGACATCTGCCTCATTATCGGCGGCTCGGACGGGCTTTCCGATGCCGTGAAGAAAGCGTGTCACATGCGCCTTTCCATCTCCGAGATGACGTTTCCGCATCAGCTCATGCGCGTGATACTTTTAGAACAGCTTTACCGCGCGTTCAACATCGCCTCGGGCGGTAAATACCATAAATAATCCAACCAAAGCCGAAAGGATGAAGTTAGTGAATATATTCAAAAAAATCGCTGTGCGAATAATCCCCGTGGCGTTTCTGGCATTTGTTGTCACCGTCACGATCGCATATCAGCGCGGAGCGCTCGACCTGTCATTTACGGATGGCACCGCAGATACATCGGACACAACAGTGACCGATACACGTAAGCCGGACACATCCGACACTGCCGGCACCAATGCTCCCGATACGTCAAGCACCGCAGCACCCGACACCTCGGCTGACACCGAGCCAAAACCGGATACCACCGTAGATGCTGCAGGATTCCTCTCCGGCATCAGGCAAACGTCCGACGCTATAGGCGAGGGATATAATATCACCGACACCGTTTGGAGCGACACATATCTGCTCACAAGGCTCACGCTGGAACACCCACTCCCCACGGCATATTCGCTTCGCACGAGAGTGGAACAAGTCCCCGAGCGTGTTGCAAACACCGAGGACAGCGGATATACCACCGTTATAAACGATGTCACCGTCGACCGCCCGGCAATTGAAGTGTACATGGACTACATTTTAGTCGACAACGGCACGACCGTTGACATTCTCTCGCGCGACGGAAAGCTTATAATCTCCGGCGTTGACACGGGAACGTATGTCCCTGCGTACACACGTGATAAGGAAGACAGACCGCTCTTTATATTCACCCGTCCGTCGCAGTACTACCCCTCCCAGATGCTCACCTCCTACTGCTATATCGACGGGTCCGGCAATTTCGTCGACAGCGATTACAACGACGCAACCGATTCGCGCGGACTTTATATGAACTACCCGTCATACTACGGCAAGAGCGATGACGAAAACCTGTTCGCGGCATATGACGAGGAGAGCGGACTGTTCGGCTATGCAAACGCAAACGGAGCCGTCCACAACCTCGGATACAGATATCAGCGCGTTTATAATTTTAACAACGGCTTTGGCTGTATCGTGGACGAGAACGGCTTTATGCACTGGCTTGACGAGAATCTGCGAACCGCAATCTCTGAGCTTCCGCAGTACCGCTACAACGGATACCACATCTGGTCAAGTTCAAACCGCAGACTTTATCACGTTTATCTGCGTCCCGACACCTTCGGTGAGGAGTCGCGCGGAATGTTCTATTTCGACAACGGACTCATCCTTGTCCGCCGCCAGACTATCGACGCCGGACACCATGACCTCGCTTATAACAGCTCGTGGGACGTTGTAACCGACACAGAGGTGCTCATCCGCCGCGATGACACAGAGTTCCCGCTTCCGCCGGACTATAAGCTCGTGTCCTATTCAAACGGAATGATTTTGCTCGAAAAGAACGGCAAATACGGCTTTATGAACTATCTCGGCAAGTGGATAGTCCAGCCCGTGTATGACTATGCCGAGCCTTACTGCGAGGGACTCGCGGTAATCGGAAACGGAGAAAAAATGGGACTTGTCGACACAAGCGGCAATTTTGTGACACCTATGATATTCGACACTATCGAAAACGTTTCCGGCGGTATCGTTGCCGCGTGGAGCGATGCTGACGGCTGGGTCCTCTTTAACAAGATGACCGCGGCAGAATAACTAAACATCAGGATGAATTAACATGACAAAGATACCCGAATACTACGCCGGATACGCGGATGTTTGCGTTATTGGCGCGGGACATGCGGGAGTTGAGGCGGCGCTTGCGTGCGCAAGACTCGGACTTTCCACAGTTCTGTTTACAATCAATCTTGACGCTATAGCGAATATGCCCTGCAATCCGTCAATCGGCGGTACGGGCAAGGGACATCTCGTTTACGAGATAGATGCGCTCGGCGGCGAAATGGGACGCGCGGCGGACAAGGTCATGCTCCAGAGCCGAATTTTAAATCTCGGCAAGGGCGCGGCTGTCCACTCCAAGCGTATCCAGGCTGACCGCGCGAAATATAAGCAAATAATGAAGAAAACCGTGGAGGAAACGGAAAATCTCCGTCTTATCCAGGCAGAGGTGACCGATATCCACTGTGAAACGGTGGACGGTGTGAAGCGTATAACCTCCGTTGTAACACAGCTCGGCGCGCGCTGGGAATGTAAGGCGGCGATAATCTGCTCCGGCACTTACCTGCGCGGCAAGATAATTGTCGGTGAGGTATCCTATTCGTCGGGCCCCGACGGTATGCTGCCGGCAAATGAGCTTACCGCAAACCTTGAGCGCGAGGGTGTGTCCATGATGCGCTTTAAAACGGGTACGCCGGCAAGAGTTCACCGCGATTCTATCGACTACACACAGCTTGAGATTCAGCCGGGCGACGAATATGTCGAGCCGTTTTCCGTCGATTCCGACAGAGATGAGCTGAATTCACGTGAGCAGATTCCCTGCCACATCGTTTACACAAACGCGAAAACTCACGATATTATAAAAAATAACATGTCCCGCTCGCCGCTTTATTCGGGAGCTATCGAGGGTGTTGGCCCCAGATACTGCCCGAGTATCGAGGATAAGGTGATGCGCTTTGCCGACAAGGAGCGCCACCAGCTTTTCGTTGAGCCGATGGGCGAGGACAC
>JAZTXD010000178.1:0-1606 GCA_045636265.1 Candidatus Flemingiibacterium sp. | reverse complement strand
AGGAATATCTTTCCTCTATGCTGTGAATGTACGGGCAGGACGGGGATCATTGCTCCGCCAAGCTGATGCACGACGCCGCTTCCGAGATGGATCGAATACTCTGCGAGTTTGCCATCCACTATGGCATGATGTCCTTCTACTTTCACGTTTGCTATGCGGAACATAGGCAGAACGAAGGAAAGGATTGCGGCGCGCATTTCCATTGTGGAGTGGCTTGTTTCGGGATCGACACCGCCTGCGTGTGCTACGCTGACCGCGAGGTCAACGTCACGCATAACCTCCGAGAATACGATATCGGGAATATCTGCGATCTTGATTTCTTCGCCCGTCTTTCGATTGGTGAAGCATACCCATTCAAGTGTGGGCGCTTCAATGTCCGCAGGCGAGAACCAATCGGCAAGCGCATATATCTGAGCTACGATATTCTCTTTGTAATACACCTTTTGCAGACCGTCCTCAATATCCGCTACCCAACGGCGGCTCTTAAGCGCACCGACAGTTTTAGCAGGTTGTATCTGATTGCCGGCATATCTGAGGGAGTGGAGCATATCCATTTCCTCTGTAGTTTTCACATACAGTTCGCGGAATACTTGACGGAAAGGCTGTGCGATCTTATTTTCAAAGAGATACTTCTGATAAGCTCTCCAACAGCCCTTGCTATACAGATCAAACGGATGGGCAATCTTGATCTCTGCGCTATCGTCAAGATTCTGTATCGTGCCGATATCGTTAACAAGTCCTTTATCGGCAAGGAAGCCAACGGCGTCACCGCTGATCAGCACGAGGTTTTTGAGCATTGGATAAACTACGGGATGTGCCGACAAAGCAGAAAGCTCACCAAAGGTAAAGGTGGTACTGTCCTCCATTGCTCTTTCAAGCATTACGCGTGTGCGTCTGTACTGTTCGGTGAGCGTCTTCACCATATCGGTAAGGGCAAGCACGGTTTCGTTCTTTTTCAGCTTTGCGGGAACGCTCTTGAGCGTCTTACCGTCTTTTTCACAAACGAGTGTTGCCTTGCCGTTTTCATCAAGCGTGATCTTGAAGGAAACGCCATCGATGATCTGTTCTTCAAGAAGCGCACGGCTATCGTCGATCACCTTGGTTTCCATACGCAAGGTAAGACGCATCGTGTCGCAATATCCTGCGTTGATCGCAAGGTTGGTGAGAGCCATTTCAACGGCTTTACCTTCGCTCGCCACGCGCTGTGTACCGAACTGTTTACTTTCCTTGCGGAATCTTTGGATATAGAGATAACGGTGACAAATATCGTCCTCGCCCGCAAGCGGAATAAGCGCATATGCCATCAAAAGATCCTTGTTTCGCTTGTCGGAAACAGTTTTTTCAGTTTCGTCTACATCGAATTTTCCAAGCGTTGCATCTGCATACTTTCTTGCGCGGGAATGCTTTGCACCGTCGGAAATATACTTGGCAGCATCGTAGATCAGATCAAATTCCTTTTCACCGATGGAATTGTATGCGGAGCGAAACCAATTCACGTCAAACGCGCCAAGATTCAGCTCGTCGTCCGAAAGAGGTGTAAATCTTGCAATCATCGCCTTGCGCTTATCGTCAAATTTTTCGTTCATATGTGCCATAAAGTAATAGC
>JAZTXD010000177.1:0-1120 GCA_045636265.1 Candidatus Flemingiibacterium sp. | reverse complement strand
CTTTGGTCGCCGCACGGTTCACATTGCACGGCAACGCCGAGCAAAAAAAGACGGGTTTCAAAAGGTTTAGTCCTTTCTAATGATATCCTGTCCGATAATATTTCATTTTCAAAAGGCGACTTTGTAGAGCAAAATTACAGCAAAAGGCGACTTGGTTACTCAAAAATGCCCGAAAGTGCCGATGAAATAAGGAGTTTTCGATGGCGACATTGAACTATAAAAGCAATATTGAGCAGTTCGAAATGATAATTATGTCTTGTGTGATAACTCTTCAGAAAACCGCTGGATATATCGCAACGGTTGTGGTATTGTCTTGTGGTAAGAAAGGAGGCGATTAGTAAATGTCAAAACGCAGACCGTCGGGTGACGGATTGATAAGAAAGCGAAGCGACGGACGGTGGGAAGGACGAATCGTTGTCGGTCACAGAGCCGATGGATATCCCATCTACCGATCGGTGTTCGCCAAAACGCAACGCGAGCTGATGCCGAAGCTCAATCAGCTCAAGGAATACTATGCAGGCATGGAGCTGACCGAGCACAGCAAGATCACGCTCGGCGAGTGGCTCGACCGATGGCTCACGGAAATCAAAGAGCCGATGCTGCGCGAGAGCACGGTGGTGGGTTACCGAAGATACATCGAAAATCAAATCAAGCCGTATCTCGGCAACAAAACCATCACGAGCGTGAGCAGTACAGACATCCAACGCTTGTATAACAAGCTGAAAAGAGAAGGACGGATAGCGGCACGGGAAAAGAACGGCGAAGGACTTGCCAATGCGACGGTTCGCGCGGTGCACATGCTACTGCACGAAGCGATGGACGGTGCGGTGAAGGAAGGATTGATACCGTTCAATCCAACCGAAGCAACGACGATTCCGAAGAACGAGAAAACAGAGAAAACAATCCTTCTCGAATCGCAGATCGAAACCTTCATGCAGGCACTTGAAGGTGACGAGATATGGCACGACTTCTTCTACACGGCGATCATGACAGGCATGAGGCGCGGAGAAATCTGCGGACTCAAATGGTCGGATTTTAACGAGAAGCATGGAACGCTTCACATTCAAAGATCGGTGCGATACGCTCGCGGAATTTATATCGTCGGCGAAACCAAAACGAA
>JAZTXD010000176.1:0-20807 GCA_045636265.1 Candidatus Flemingiibacterium sp. | reverse complement strand
ACTTTAAAAGAAGCAGTGGATGCCGCATTTGATGCATACAGCAAGGAGTATAAGGACTCTATCTATTGCATCGGCTCTGTTTTGGGTCCTCATCCTTTCCCGATGATGGTTCGTGACTTCCAGAGCATTGTAGGTATCGAGGCAAGGGAACAGTTTATCGACATGACCGGACACCTTCCCAGCGCCATCGTAGCATGTGTTGGCGGCGGCTCCAACGCGGCCGGACTTTTCGCAGGATTTTTAAACGATCCCGTTGACATCTACGGTATCGAACCTCTCGGCAGAGGTCCGAAGCTCGGCGATCATGCGGCGAGCCTTAAATACGGCACAGAAGGCATCATGCACGGATTTAACAGCATAATGCTCAAGGATGAGAATGGCGATCCTGCACGGGTTTACTCGGTTGCAAGCGGACTTGACTATCCGTCCTCCGGTCCTGAGCACGCTTTCCTTCAGGAAATTGGCAGAGTTAAGTATGACGTTATCGACGACGAGGAAACCATTGACGCATTCTTCAAGCTTTCGCGCCTTGAGGGTATCATTCCCGCTATCGAAAGCTCCCACGCTGTTGCATACGGCATGAAGCTTGCCAAGACCATGGAGCACGGTTCGGTGCTCATCAACCTCTCCGGCAGAGGCGACAAGGATATGGACTTCGTAATCGAAAACTACGGTATAAGATAAAAATACGCGGCAGGATAAATCCTGCCGCGTTCTTTTCATTTTTTACGCTTCTGTCACGCTGATGCCGCATTTCTTTATAGCAGCAATCTCATGCGAGGCGTCATCGTGCCTGTCTGTGACAAGGCGTATGCCCTCACTGCATTCGCATACGCGCATGAATCCGGTGCGCCCGATTTTGGTGTGGTCTGCGGCGATTATTACGTTTGCCGCGCCGCCTATCATCATTCTGTCAAGCATGGCCTCCTCCGCGTGATGCGTGGTGATTCCGTTGGTTACTCCGATTCCGTCCACGGAAAGTATCGCCCAGTCTGCGTGGTAATGTGACAGCTTTTCCTGGGCATCCGTTCCGTATGTGAACGCGTACTGCGCGTTTATTTCGCCTCCGAGCAATATGACGCGAAACGATGCAATCGCACCGAGCGTAATCGCAACGGAAAGGGAATTAGTCACGATATTAAGACTGTTATGCCGCTTCAGTTCTGCGGCAATGAGCTGTGTTGTCGTGCCGGAGTTGATAAACAGCGTATCACCGTCGTTTATAATATCCCCGATAGCACGCGCGATAGCCTCTTTTTCCTTAAGGCACGGGACAGAATGGGGAGCTGACAGCTCGTGCTTGTCAACGTTTCGGTTGGAATATACCGCGCCGCCGTTCATGCGGATGAGATATCCGTCACGCTCAAGCGCGGCGAGATCGTTTCGCACAGTCACCGTGGTGACACCGAGGGCACGTGACAGCTCGCTTACGTAAACACGCTCGTCACGTCGAAGCATATCGATAATGGCATTTCTGCGTATATCGATCTTTAACTTACTGTCTGCCATACGGCGCTCCGATTAAAGACTCTTATTGTTAAGACGCTCACCAACAGCTCCGCCCGGATGAATGAGTGCGAACTGTTCAGCCTGGTAGCCGGTTTCCTCGATTACAGCCGCCTGGAGCGCGTGGAAGATCATGCAAAGCGCTGTGGTGGATGTTGTGCCCTGTGCGTTCCACTTGTCGGTTTCGCGGTTAACGTGCTGCTTTAATACAACGTCTGCGCCGAGAGCGAGAGGGGATTCGAGGTTCTCGGTTATGGAAATAACCTTAACCTCCTTTGCCTTGCAAATGTCGAGGATGGGGAGAAGCTCCTTGGTCTTTCCGCCGCGGGACGCGAAAATCATAACGTCGCCCTTCTGCAGATAACCGGTTGCACCGTGTACAGCCTCGGCAGGGGAGATGAAGCGTGCGGGACGCTCGATGCAGCACATGAGGTGAGCAAAGTGCTGGCAGATGATGCCGGAATGTCCGCATCCTGCCGCGCCGATGCGCTCTGCCTTTGAAAGCAGTTCAACTGCTTTGGAGAATGCTTCGTCGTCGAAAAAGTCCTTCATTTCGTTGATACATGCCGCTTCTATATCGTATGCGTTTTTAGCGGCTTCAAGTGCGTTTTTTGAGATCATTTTGGGTAGTCCTCACTTTTTTATTTTTTCTAAATAGATAATAACATTTTCCACTTTACTTTTCAATTCGCAAAATACCCAAAGTTAATATGAAATAATTGTGCAAACCCTCAATTTGATAGAAAATGGCTCTACAACATTGACATTACGCGAAAAATATGGTATCATAATAGTGTATATATATAATACAGAAAGAAGGGGTAATTATGCCAAATAAGGCCAAGATCAAAGCGCCGTTCTTTGAGATCGGTCCCAAATCGTATCTTTACGGCGACGACATCCTCGAGCTCGCAAAAGCAGCGGATGCGGCATCGGAAAAATACGGCGTTGACATCATCTTCACAACTCCCGTTGTGGACATAAGACGTGTCAGCGAAAACACCAAGCATATCCACGTGTTCGCACCTCACATGGATCCTATCTATCCCGGCCGCGGACTTGCGGATATTCTTCCCGAGTCGCTCGTAGCCGCAGGTGCAGAGGGCGTTATGCTCAACCACTGCGAAAAGCCGCTTGAGTTTGACGTGCTCGCAGAAACCATCAAGCGTGCCGACGAGGTTGGACTTCTCTCCATCGTCTGCGCTGATTCTCTTGCAGATGCAAGCAAGATCGCTTCTCTCAAGCCCGACATCATCGTTGCCGAGCCTTCCGAGCTTATCGGTACAGGTGTAAGTGTTGGCCGCGAGTATGTTGAGGCGGCAACCAAGTCCGTTAAGGATGTTGACGAGAATATTCTCGTTCTCACCGCGGCTGGTATCGCAAACGGCGAGGATGTTTACAATACCATCATCGCAGGTGCAGACGCAACCGGTTCGTCCTCGGGCGTCGCAAAGGCGGCAGATCGTGCAGCAATGGTCGATGAAATGATCGCTGCAGTTCGTCGCGCATGGGACGAAAGAAACTAAGTTAAAAAATAAAATTTTTATATTTTTGGAGGAAACAAAAATGGAATTAAAGGTTTATCAGAAAGAATTAGAGCTTCAGTCCCGCGGTTGGATCCCTACCTTCCACGACATCAGAAAGGAAGTACTTGAGATGGTAGCTGACTCCGGTATCAAAAACGGTACCGTTGCTATCGTATCTCACCACACCACCTGCTCCGTAATGGTTCAGGAGTGCTCTCACGATATCGACTCCTTCGATCTCGAGTTCCTTCAGCACGACCTTCTCGACATCATGAGAAAGATGATCCCCGACTTCGCTGAGGAGCATCAGTACCGTCATCCCGGTCCGATCCACGCTCAGTACGGCAGATATGTAAACGAGCCCGGCGACTACTCCAGCATGAACACTGACGGTCACCTTCGCAGCTGCTTCTTCGGCAGAAGCGAGACCCTCACCATCAAGGATGGCAAGCTCGACCTCGGTCTCTTCGCTCACATCTACTTCATTGACTGGGACCACGTTATTGCACGCCGCCGTCAGGTAAACATCACCATCATCGGTACTGCAGAGGATATCAACGACAGAAAGTGGAACGACGGTAAGGTTATCGACACCCGTCACAAGTTCACTGACGAAGAGAAGGCTTACGACATTCACTTCGACCTCCAGCAGGAGAGATAAAAGAGGTACATAAATGTCGATATATTTAGCGGTCGACCTCGGTACAACGGGTTGCCGTAGTATCGTGTTCGACGAAAAGCTGCACCAGCTCGGTGCGGCATATGAGGAATACGGACTTATCACCCCCAAGGAAAAGTTTGTCGAGCAGGACGCTGAACTTTGGTGGGAGCTCACTCTCCGTACTGCAGAAGCAGCTTTCAAGAAGGCTGGCATTTCTGCAAAGGAGGTTCGCAGCATATCAATAAGTTCGCAGGGGATTACTCTTGTTCCGGTAGACGAAAACATCATGCCTCTGTGCAATGCTATCAACTGGCTCGACGTAAGAGCTGACGTGGAAGCACAGCAGATGATCGCCGACTTCGGTGCACAGTACCTTTACGATATCGCGGGCAGAAGAATGAACGCGGCGTACACTGTGCCGAAGATACTCTGGCTCATGAAGCACGAAAAGGAAATTTACGACAAAGCATATAAGCTTCTCATGCCGCTTGATTTCCTTATCGCAAAGTTTACCGGCAACTGCGTAACCGACCACAGTATGGCATCGGGTACGCTTATGTATGACCTTGAGACTCGCACTTGGAGCCGTGAAATCCTTGACCGCTACAACATCGACGAGAATAAGCTCCCCGCTATCGCGTATAGTGGGGAGTCTGCCGGATGTGTCCGCCCAGAGGTGGCGGACCGTCTGGGCTTATCGTACGATTGCGTAGTCGGTGTCGGAGCACAGGACCAGAAATGCGCTGCGTATGGCGTTGGTCTTGCAGACGGCGTTATGACGATTTCTCTTGGTACCGCGGCGGCTATCACAAAGCTTTGGAGCGAGGCTAAAACCGAGATAAACAAAGAAGGAGTAAGCTGGTGCGGATATGTTGCCCCCGGCTCTTTTGTTTCTGAGGGAGTTATCGGTACGGCAGGAACCTGTCTCAGATGGGTGCGTGATATGATGTTCAAGGATGAGGATTATATCACAATCGACCGTGAGGCGCTCGAGGCGCGTGAGCGCGGAAGCTCGGTTGTATTCATGCCGTATATGAACGGCGCTCCCATTGCAGGCTCACCGCTCGGAAACGAGGGCTGCTTCTTCGGAATTACCATGGCTACCGGCAGAGGCGATATTGCTCTTGCCGTTATGGAGGGCGTCGCTTTCCAGATGAGAGTAATTCTCGAAACAATGGAAGCTTACGGAAACGTTAATAAGATCATACTTCTCGGCGGCGGTGCAAAGAGCGCGCTCTGGAGTCAGATAATTGCCGATGCAACCGGAATGACACTTGAGGTTCCGGAGGTAATCGAGGCGGCAGGTGCCGGTGCGGCAAGACTCGCGGCAGACGCGGTTGGCGATAAGCTCAGCCCTCTGTCCACAGCGCATGTTTACAAGCCGTCTGCACTTGCAGAGGAATACAACAAAAAGTACGAACGCTTCAAGCTCGTTGACTCAAGAGTATGGGCAAGAGGTGTTTAAGCGATGATTGCTGTTAAAAATGCTCGTGTTGTTCTCGAGGAGCGTATCCTTGAAAACGGCGTGATTCTCGTCAAAGGGGACCGCATTGCCGAGGTTGGCACAGCTGACTCGGTGAACATCCCCGAAGACGCCGAAATTATAGATGCCGGCGGAATGTACGTTGGTCCCGGATTCGTGGATATTCACGTTCACGGCGGCGACGGCGAGTACTTCTACACAGATCCTCTTAAGGCGGCAAAGCATTTGCTTTCCCACGGAGAAACAACGCAGCTTGCTACACTTGGAGTCAAAATTCCGAAGGATAAATACGTTGGATGCATTGAAACCGTGAAGGCTGTAATGGGACAGGGTATTGTTGGCAAGGCAATCGGCGGCTTCTCTCTGGAAGGCCCGTATATGAATCCGAAATACGGCTCCGATCCGGATAAGGTTCCGTGGAGAGGCGAGATCAGACGCGAGGATTACATGCCCGTGATTAAAGCGCTTGGCAATCTCGTAAGAGTATGGGCTGTTGCACCCGAGAGGGAAGGTATAGCCGCTTTTATGGCGGATGCCAAGCTTGCAAATCCGGCTGTAGGCTTTGCCGTAGGGCACAGCGAAGCTGTTCCCTCTGAAATTGATGCCGTTAAAAAATACGGTATCGTTTTACAGACACACTGCATGAACGCAACCGGTCGTCCGGCTTGCAGCGGCGGCACAAGAAGCTGCGGTCCCGATGAGGCTTGCCTCATGGATAGCAACATCTATGCCGAGCTTATCTGCGACTCGCAGGGAATACACGTTTCGGCAGATATGCAGAAGTTTGTTATGTTCGTCAAGGGCATTGACAAGATCTGCCTTATCTCCGACAGCAACGTTAACATCGGTGATCCGCCCCCGCATCTTGCGCATATAACCGATCTTCAGTTTGATTCGCTCGGCGGACTGTCGGGAAGCAAGCTCACACTCGATGCCGCGTGCAGAAACGCAATAAAGCACACGGGATGCTCGATTACCGATGCCTTTAAGATGGCGTCGCGCAATCCTGCGAGAGCTACAGGTCTTGACCGTGAGGTCGGTACGATCGAGGTTGGCAAGCGTGCTGACATCGTGGTTGTTGACGGTGATTTTAATGTTCAGAAAGTAATGATTTGCGGAGAGCTTTTTAAATAAGCTTTCCAAGATAAAGGAGTAACGATTTATGATCGCAATTAAAAACGCTCGCGTCGTACTTGAAAATGACATTATAAACGACGGTGTCATTTTAGTGGACGGTGACCGTATTGCAGCTGTCGGAAGTGCTGATGAGGTGACAATTCCGGGCGGTGCAGAGGTTGTTGACGCGAAGGGCAATTATGCGGGTCCCGGCTTCGTCGACATCCATGTGCACGGCGGAAACGGACACCTTTTATTTGAAGAACCGCTCGAGGGCGCGGAGCATTTCCTCTCCCACGGCGAAACAACGGTTCTGCCCACGTTTTACTATGATCTTTCCAAGGAAGGCTTCCTCAAATATATCGAACTTGTAAAAAGTGTAATGGATAAGGGACTTGTTGGAAAGGCAATCGGCGGCTTCTACATGGAGGGCCCGTATATGAATCCCAAATACGGCGCTTCTCCTGAAAAAAATAAGTGGCGCGGCGAGATAAAGCGCGAGGACTACGCTGAAATTCTTGAGGCTGCAGGTAAGTATGTAAAGGTTTGGGCTATCGCTCCCGAAAGAGAGGGTATTGCCGGATTTATGGCTGATGCAAAGCTCGCTAATCCTAATACAACCTTTGCCGTAGGTCACAGCGAGGCTGTACCGGCAGAGGTTGAGGCTGTTAAGAAATACGGCGTAAATCTCCAGACACACTGCATGAACGCAACCGGCAGACCCGCGTGTAGCGGCGGCACAAGAAGCTGCGGTCCCGATGAGGCTTGTCTTATGGATGAGAACATCTATGCTGAGCTCATCTGCGATTCGCTGGGAATTCACGTGTCGTCTGATATGCAGAAGTTTATCATGTTCGTAAAGGGCATCGACAAAATATGCCTTATCTCCGACAGCTTTGTAAGCCACGAACCCATTCCGCCCGAATATGCACACATCACTGACCTTCAGTTTGATGCAAATGGCGGACTTTGCGGAAGCAAGCTTACGCTTGATGCGGCGTGCAGAAACATAATCAAGCACACCGGATGCAGTGTAAACGATGCATTCAAGATGGCATCCCGCAATCCCGCGAGAGCAATCGGAGAGGGTAGAGAAAAGGGTACCATTGAGGTTGGTAAGAGAGCAGATATCGTTATCGTGGATGATAATTTTAATGTTGAAAAGGTTATGATCTGCGGCGAGTTTTATAAGTAATCGAGGATAAAATGTTAAAAGCAGGAATTAAAAGAGTGGAGATTACTCCGCCACTCGGACTCGGTCTTGAGGGCTATCCCCACTACCCAAGACACAATACCGGAGCTCACGATCCGCTTCACGCAACCTGTATGTATCTTGCGGATAATGGTGTCGAGGTCGCTCTTGTAACGCTTGATCTTGTTGCCGTGTCCAAGAAGTATGTTGCCGAGATTCGCAGACGTCTTTCGGGTAAGTGCGGTATTGCGGCGAAGGATATCATGGTAAGCTGCTCTCACACCCACTCGGGACCGTGTGCGGCTGACCTTGATAACATCGAGGATATTGAAACCGGTAAGGCACCCGACCCCGATTATGTTGAGTTTCTTATATCGACTGTCGTAAATGCGGTTGCAGACGCAAAGGCAAACGCGTTTGACGCTTACTTCGGTACGGGAATCGCGATATGCGGCGCAGAGTGCGGTGTCGGCGGAAACAGACGTCTTCCCGGCGGTCCGCACGATCCTATCGTGTCGGTTATGGCTGTGAAGGATATGACAGACACCGTTCGCGGTGTTATGGTGAACTACACTCTTCATCCCACATTCATTCATGAGTGGAGCAATGTCTGCACCGCGGATTATCCCGCGTACGTAAAGGTGCAGCTCGAGGAAGAGTACACATCATGTGTCACCGGATTTTCACAGGGATGCTCGGGCAACCAGTCCAGCCGCTACTACCGTCAGGGCGAGAGCTTTGATGAGGCAGAGCGCGTTGGAAGGGCTATCGGCAAGGCGGCTATCAGCGCTGTTGAGTCGGCTTCGTGGACAAACGAGCTTACAATAAAGAGTGCATCCACAGAGATTGAGGTCAAGCTTCGCAATTTCGGTACGGAAGAAGAGCTTGAAGCTCAGGTTGCAATCGACAAAGCACGTTACGAGGAGCTTTACGCAAAGTACGGAAACTCCGAGAACCGCGATGAGTATCTGCTCTGGCAGAACGCAAACCTTAAGATGCTCGGCTCGGAAAATCAGCTCGGATATGTTCGCTTTATTAACAAAGGTGTGGACACCGACAGACTGCTTGGCGAATTGCCGGCAGAGGTGCACATCGTGAGACTTGGCGGCACCTGTGTTATTGGAGTTCAGGGCGAGGTTTTTGTTGAGTACGGACTCTATATCAAAGCAATGGCAGGCTTTGGCACTGTCATTATAAACGAGCTGACAAACGGAAACATGCCGGGATATCTCTACACTCCCGAGTCGCTTACATACGGTGGATATGAAACGGACACATCGATGCTCGACATATCCTACGGACGGAGTCTCGTTGACACTGTTCTCGATTTGGTTGAAACTGTAAAATAATTTTAGAGGTAAAAGTTTGAAAATAAATTTTCAAACTCGCTTTTGTGGCTCTACTTTAGTCTTCGACTAAAGTTTTGCTTCGCAAACCACGCCCCAAGAAGGGCAGAAAGGAAGCTTTCGCAAGCGAAAGCTATGTTCAAAATATGTTAAAAGCAGGAATGACAAGAGTGGATATCACTCCCCCCCAGGGACTTGAGCTTGAAGGATATCCGCACTATGCAAGAAACAATACCGGCGCGCATGACCCGCTTTATGCCGCTTGTATGTATGTATCCAACGGAGAAAAGGAAGTTGTATTCGTAACTCTCGACCTTCTTTTCTTCTCCAAGAAGTACACCGCTGGTGTTCGCAACCGCGTGAACGCGCGCTGCGGCATTGACCCCAAGAACATCATGATCAGCTGCTCGCACACTCACTCCGGCCCCTGCGCTTCCGGATTTATCGATGTTGAAAGCATCGAAACCGGCAGACAGCAGCCCATGGAGTACATCGAGTCTATCATGGCTAAGATCACCGACGCTATCGTTGAAGCGAAGGAAAAGGCGTTTGACGCACTTTTCGCTTGCGGTACAGCTGTTTGCGGCGCTGAATCCGGCGTTGGCGGCAACAGACGTATCCCCGGCGGTCCTCATGACCCGCTGGTATCCGTTATGGCTATCAAGGATAAGGCTACCGACAAGGTTCGCGGCGCTATGATCAACTACACTCTCCACCCCACATTCATTCACGAGTGGAGCAATGTTTGTACCGCAGACTATCCTTGCTATCTTAAGATGCAGTTTGAGGAGATCTATCCCGATGCGCTCACCGGCTTTGCACAGGGATGCTCCGGTAACCAGTCCAGCCGCTACTACCGTCAGGGCGAGAGCTACGACGAGGCAGAGAGAGTTGGACGCATTCTCGGTAAGGCAGCTGTCAGCGCTATCGAGAAGGCAGAGTGGCTCGACGAGCTTAATATGAACGTTGCAGTTTCCTCCATTGAGGTTGACATCCGTAACTTCGGTACCGAAGAAGAGGTTGCAGCTCGCATGGCAGAGGATGAGGCAAACTACAAGGAGCTTTACGCGAAGTACGGCAAGTCCGAAAACCGTGAGGAGTATTACCTCTGGCAGAACGCTAACTTAAAGCTTCTCGGTTCACAGAACCAGCTCGGCTATGTTCGCCTTCTTAATAAGGGCATCAAGATCGAGATGCTTGAGGAAGAGGTTCCCGCTGAAATTCAGATCATCCGCCTTGGCGACGTGTGCGTTGTAGGTCTTCAGGGTGAGCTGTTTGTTGAATACGGCCTTTACATCAAGGGTATGGCAGGCTTTAAGACTGTTATCGTTAATGAGCTTTCCAACGGTAAGCTTCCGGGTTATCTCTACACCCCCGAATCACTCGTTACCGGCGGATATGAAACCGATACCTCTCTCATCGGCGAGAAGTTCGGCCGCAAGCTCATCAACAAGACTCTTGAAACTATTGAACTCGTAAAATAAGAGGTAGAACAAAATGTTAAAAGCAGGAATGAAGAGAGTGGATATCACTCCTCCCAAGGGCCTTTCCCTTATGGGTTATCCGCACTACGACAGATTCAACGAAGGTGCACACGACCCGCTTCTCGCGGCTTGTATGTATCTTGACAACGGCAAGGATGCCGTTGCAATGATCACTCTCGACCTTCTTTACTACTCCAAGCCCTATTGCCAGAAGGTAAGAAAGCTTGCCGAGGAAAGATGCGGTATCAAGGGTGAAAACATCATGATCACCTGCACCCACACTCACTCCGGTCCCCGTACATACAAGGTAGTTGAGGACGATAATCCCGAAACCGCAATTCCCGAGCGCGATGCATATATCGAATGGACTATAGAGCAGCTTGCAAACCTTGTTGTTGACGCAAAGAAGGATGCATTTGACGCTTACTTTGCATACGGCGCTGAAATCTGCGGAGCGGAGCACGGTGTCGGTGGAAACAGACGTCTTCCCGGCGGTCCTCACGATCCTATGGTTTCTGTTATGGCAATCAAGGACACAAAGGACGTTATCCGCGGCGCGCTTGTTAACTACGCGCTTCACCCCACATTTATCCATGAGTGGAGCAATGTGTGCACAGCTGACTTCCCCATGTACGTAAAGATGCAGATTGAGGAAGTATATCCCGAGTGCCTCTCCGGATTTGGTCAGGGCGCATCCGGTAACCAGTCCAGCCGCTACTACCGCACCGGTGAGAGCTATCCCGAGGCGGAGAGAGTTGGACGCGAGATCGGTAAGGCGGCTGTACGCTTTATCGAGCGAGCAGAGTGGACAAACGAGCTTCCGATAAAGACCACTCATTCCGAAATGGAAATTGAGCTTCGTAACTTCGGTAAGGAAGAGGATCTCATCAAGCAGGTTGAGCATGACACCGCCGTTTACAAGGAGCTTTACGCGAAGTACGGCAAGTCCGAGAAGAGAGAAGAGTATCTGCTCTGGCAGAACGCTAACCTCAAGTGCCTCGGCTCTGAGAATCAGCTCGAGTACGTTCGTAAGATCAACAGAGGCGAGAAGCTTGACAGACTTCAGGACGAAAGCCCCGTTGAAATTCAGGTGTTTATCCTTGGCGGACTTTGCGTTGTAGGCGTTCCCGGCGAGGTATTCGTTGAGTATGCGCTTTACGTAAAGGCTATGGCAGGATACGGAATGGTTATCTTCAACGAAGTTACCAACGGCTGCTTGCCCGGCTACACACACACTCCCGAGGGGCTTGCATACGGCGGATATGAAACCGACACATCCATTATCGGAGAAAAGTTTGGTATCCACCTTGTTGAGAATATCCTCGACACCATTGAATCCGTAAAATAATTTTATAAAGGAGAATAAACATGTTAGACATTAACGCACCCGACAACTTTACTTTTAAGCCTGCTGATTTCTATCCCTTCAAGGATGTGGCAGACATTGACCGTGTTCGCAAGATCACAAAGGAAGATATTCTCGCTATGGGTGAAAATCACCCCACCAGCAAGTCCATGAAGCTTCATGTGCTTGATGACGTTGAACTTAGCATCATCTTGGTTGCGGATATAGTTCAGCGCATCGTTGACTCTGACCGCTACGACAAGAAGTGTGTGCTTATTATGCCCAATCCCTGCACAGGATACATTCAAGTTGCTCACATTCTCAACAAGCTTAAGGTAAACTGCCGCAATGTAAAGTTCTACATGATGGACGAGTGGGCAGACGAGGACGGCAATATCGCTCCTCTTTCCTACAAGGCAGGCTTCGGTAACGCATTCTACCGCTTTATGGTTTCGAGAATTCTTAACCTTGGCTTCAAGGAAGAGAACTTCATCTACCACAGCAACAAGAATACCCCTGACTTTTCCAAGATGCTTGAACAGGACGGAGAAGCAGATGCAGTATATTCCGGTCCCGGATGGCCCGGCCACCTCGCATTCATTGATCCCGTTGACGATTGGTACAAGCCTACTATGGAAGAATATCTTGAGCAGGGCGCAAAGGTTGCAAACCTTCATCCCCTCACTATCGCCCAGAATTCACTCCATGGTGCATTCGGATGCTCCGGTGATATTGCAAAGGTTCCTCCGAAGGGTGCTATGATGGGTCCGAGAGATGCTATGAAGGCAAAGGAAGTTCTCGATTTCCATTCTATCACCACTGCAGGTACTCACGTAACATGGCAGAGACTCACATCCCGTCTTTGCATTTTCGGCAAGCCCTGCCAGGAGGTTCCCGCATCTGTACTCCAGCTCCGCGATAAGCCCACTCATGTTTATATGAGCCACAACAATATTGCAACTGTTGAGCCTGACTATCTGTTCCAGTATTAATTAAAATGTCGAAGCCGCCGTTTTCGGCGGCTTCGGTAAAATTTGTGCTCTCATTTGAGACAATAAAAATAACCCTTTCATTTGGGGTAAAAGGAGAATAATTATGTTAAATGTAAACGCACCCGACAATTTTACTTTCAAGCCCGCTGATTTCTATCCTTTCAAGGATACCGCCGAGCTTGACCGTGTTCGCAAGATTACCAAGGAAGATATCGTCGCTATGGACGGTAAGCATCCTACCTGCAAGTCCATGAACGTAAGAGTGGCACTTGATGACGATGTTGAAACAATTCTCGTTGCAGATATCGTAAAGCGTATCGTTGATTCCGACAGATACGACAAGAAGTGCGTAATGATCATGCCCAACCCCGGTCCCGAGTACCGCAAGGTTGCGTATATCCTTCGTTCTCTTGGCACAAACTGCCGCAATGTTAAGTTCTACATGATGGACGAGTGGGCAGACGAGGACGGCAATATCGCTCCTCTTTCCTACAAGGCAGGCTTTGGTAACGCGTTCTACCGCTTCATGGTTGCAAACATCCTCGACCTTGGCTTCAAGGAAGAAAACTTCATCTACCACAGCAACAAGAACACCCCTGACTTCTCCAAGATGATCGAAGCAGACGGTGAGGCTGATGCTGTATACTTTGGTCCCGGATGGCCCGGTCACCTTGCATTTATCGACCCCGTTGACGACTGGTTCAAGCCTACTATGGAAGAGTATCTCGCACAGGGCGCAAAGGTTGCAAACCTCCACCCGCTCACTATAGCACAGAACTCTCTCCACGGCTCGTTTGGCTGCTCGGGCGATATCTCAAAGGTTCCGCCGAAGGGCGCTATGATCGGTCCGCGTGAGGCTATGAAGGCTAAGTATATCCTCGATATACACAACCTTACTACAGCCGGAACACATGTGTCGTGGCAGAGAATGACCACCCGTATGTGTATCTTCGGCAAGCCCAGCCAGGAGGTTCCCGCATCTGTTCTTCAGCTTCGCGACCTTCCCACCGACGTTTACATTTCTGAATCCGCTGCTGCTACAATCAAGCCGGATTATTTATTCCAGTACTAATTCAAAAGAGAAGTCCTGCCGCTTAAAACGGCAGGACTTTTGTTTATTTTCTTAAGCTTCTGTTGAGTGCACAGAAGAGTGCGTTTATCGAGGATGCGATGATATCATCGTGAATTCCGACGCCCCAAACGCGCTGTCCGTCCTCTCGCATTATACTGAGGTATGTAACCGCCTTTGAGGATGAGCCCTTGGTGAGCGCGTGCTCCTCGTATGTGAGGTCGGAAAACTTGATGCCAAGCTGTGTTTTTATCGCGTTTGCCACGGCGTCAAGACGTCCGTTACCGACAGCGCATATGTCGCGAACCTCACCGTCCACCTTAACGGTGACGGTGGCGTTTATTACGTCGCTGCGTGTGAAATGGTAGTCGAGCATCTCAATGGGAGATGTAATGTTGACATATTTTTGCGTGAATATGTCGAGCACTTCATCTGCGGAAAGATCGGTGTGCTTTCTGTCGGAAAAACGCTTGATCGTATATCCTACATCCTCGCGCATTGCACGGGGGATGATGTAACCGAAGTTATGCTCAAGCAGATATCCGATGCCGCCCTTGCCCGACTGGGAGTTTATGCGGATAACATCTGTTTCGTATTCGCGTCCGACGTCACTCGGGTCAATCGGCAGATAGGGAACAGTCCACGTGTCGCACTCGCGTTCATCGCGCCACTTCATACCCTTGGCAATTGCATCCTGATGCGAGCCGGAGAAAGCGGCGAATACAAGCTTGCCGGCATACGGCTGACGGTCGTAGACCTGCATATGGGTGACATGCTCGTAGGCTTCTGTTATTTCCGGCAGATTTGCAAGGTCGAGTCCGGGGTCAACACCCTGCGCGTACATATTGAGCGCGAGGGTTACTATGTCAACGTTACCGGTACGCTCACCGTTACCGAACAGCGTTCCCTCAACACGGTCAGCGCCTGCGAGAAGACCAAGCTCCGAGTCGGCAACCGCACATCCTCTGTCATTGTGAGGATGAAGCGAAACCTCTATAGCGTCGCGGTATTTTAAGTTATCGCACATATATTCAACCTGGTTTGCATATACGTGCGGCGAGGATAATTCAACTGTAACGGGGAGATTTATTATAGCCTTGCGCTCTTTGGTCGGCTTCCATATATCGAGCACGGCGTTGCATACTGTGAGGGCAAATTCCGGCTCTGTTCCGGTGAAGGATTCGGGGGAATATTCAAATCGGTAGTCCACGCCCATTTCTGCGGCAAGCTCGCAAAACAGCTTTGCGCCGTCTGTGGCGATTTCCAAAATTTCCTCTTTTGATTTACCGAACACCTGCTCACGCTGTGCAAGAGATGTGGGATTGTAGAGATGAACTATGGCATTTTTGCATCCGCGAAGTGCCTCGAACGTTTTTCTGATAATGTGCTCGCGGCTCTGCGTTAACACCTGAACGGTCACGCCGTCGGGAATGAGGTCCTCGTCGATGAGCGTGCGAAGGAATTTGTATTCCGTTTCCGATGCGGCAGGGAAGCCGACCTCGATTTCCTTGAAGCCTACATTTACGAGAAGCTTAAAGAATTCGAGCTTTTCGTCAAGAGTCATCGGAATGGTGAGCGACTGGTTACCGTCGCGCAGGTCAACCGAGCACCATGTGGGCGCCTTGTCAACATGTGTCTTTTTCGCCCATTTCATCGGCGGATTGTTTATAGGGAAGAACTGTGTTGTATATTTACCGGTGTTTATCACGGGAATTTCTCCTTGAGTTTTATATGCCAAGAATGTTTCCGCCGCGCTCCAGTGCAACCACACCGGTACGGCACATTTCGATAATTCCGAGCGGTTTCATAACATCAATAAATGCATTGATTTTGGCAGGATCTCCCGTAACCTCAACGCACATGGTATCGGTTGCGTAGTCGATTATCTTGGCACGGTATATTTCCGTTGCCGCCATGACCTCGTTGCGGTTTTCGGGGGTGTTCTTTATCTTTATGAGCATAAGCTCACGCTCAACGGATGTATCGCTCTCAAGCAGCTTTACCTTCTTGATGTTGTGAAGCTTGCGAAGCTGATTCGTCAGCTGATCACGGAGAAAATCGTCACCGCGCACGGTTATCGTGATTCGGGAGAAATTCGGGTCGTCCGTTTCACCAACTGTGAGTGAGTCAATATTGAATCCCTTACGCATGAACATACCCGATACACGCGCCAGAACTCCGTATTTGTTTTCAACATATACCGCTATTACAAATCGCTTCATTATTTTTCGTCCTCGCTTTTTGCTACAATAATATCGTCTGTCGAACCGCCCGGCGGAAGCATCGGGAACACAAACTGATTGGTATCAATCTGTGTATCTATTACATACGGCCCACTATAATTTATCGCTTTTTCAAACTCCGCCGAGAATTCCTCCAACGAGCGAACACGCGATGCTTTCGCTCCGAAAGCCTTTGCAACCTTGACAAAATCGGTTTTACGGTTAAGTAGAGTGCTTGAGTAACGCTTGTCGCAGAAGAGCATCTGCCACTGGCGAACCATGCCAAGGGCTCCGTTGTTAAGAATGACCACAGTTACCGGAATTTTATACGAAACGGCTGGGGCAAGCTCGATTAAGTTCATACCGAAGCTGCCGTCGCCCGTGATAAGCAGAGTGCGTCTGCCGCTCTGGATGTGCGCACCGATTGCCGCGCCGAGTCCGTATCCCATTGTGCCGAGTCCGCCGCTTGATAAGAAGGAACGTGTGCGCTCGAGGGATATGTTTTGCGCTGTCCACATCTGATGCTGTCCAACGTCGGTTGCAACTACGGTGTCGGGAGTTTTTTTGCTGTTGATAATCTCAAAAATATTAGTGGGTGTAAGCTTGTCCGCGCTCTCAGACAATGCTGTGACGGCAAGCTTTTTATCTTCCGCCTTAAGTTCATTTACGCGCGCGCGCCATGTGGGATGCTGTTTTTTCTCGCATTTTTCAAGTATGCGCGAGAACGAATCGGAAATGTCGCCCACAAGTCCCACGTCCACGTGTACGTTTTTATTTATCTCGGATATGTCCGCATCAAGCTGAATGATTTTAGCCTCACGCGCATATTTTTCGGTGTTGCCGGTAGCTCTGTCGGAAAAACGCACGCCAACGCCGATTATAAGGTCACACTCTCTGTTTGCCATTGACGAGGCGTATTTGCCGTGCATGCCCTGCATACCGAGAAAGCGCTCATAGCTTGTCGGCAGGGCAGAAAGTCCCATAAATGTGCATCCGATGTAAGCGTCAATCTTTTCGGCAAGAGCGATAACAGCCTCGGACATCTCTGCGCCGACAGCACCGCCGCCGATGTATATGTACGGGCGCTCGGATGCATTTATAAGAGCTGCGGCTGCCTCAATATCGGAATCGGGTACAAGCTCGGTTTCAAACGGTGTTACCTTCTCGCCGGGGACAAACTCACACTTCGCGCTTTGAATATCACTCGGAATGTCAATAAGCACAGGTCCGGGTCTTCCGGATATCGCTATGCGGAAGGCTTCGCGTATAATGTCCGCAAGCTCGGTAACGTCGGTTACAAAATAGTTGTGCTTTGTTATGGGCATGGTAACGCCCGTGATGTTTATTTCCTGGAAGCTGTCCTTGCCGACCTGGTATGACGGTACGTTTCCGGTTATCGCGACCATGGGGACAGAGTCGAGCATGGCGGTGGCAATTCCGGTTACAAGATTTGTGGCACCGGGGCCGGATGTGGCGATTACCACGCCAACCTTGCCGCTTGCTCTTGCAAAGCCGTCTGCCGCGTGCGCCGCGCCCTGCTCATGGGCGCAGAGGATGTGGCGTATGTGCTTCCTTGATTTGTAAAGCTCGTCATAAATGCCGAGTACAGCACCTCCGGGGTATCCGAACACATCGGTGACACCCTGCTCAATAAGAGTTTTTATAACTATCTCTGAGCCGGTAAGTATGTTTTTTTTAGACTTTCTCATTTGAACCCCTTTCCAAATGCCGTACACTAACAAAAAAGCCCTCTCGCCTCCGGTTATCTGCCGTGATAACATTTAGAGATGAAAGAGTAATGGCATTTTATCTTTCGCAGCGCAAACTTAATTACAATAATTATATCACGCGTTTATTCGCTGTGTCAACGAAAGCTCTGCTTGATTTACAATTTATTAACAAAAGCCGAATGCAAAAAGCTACTGCCCCCTTGCAATTAAGACGGATTTATGCTAAAATATATGTAACACAAAATTTCAGGAGGTAACAAACATGGCACTTGAAAGAAAAGACGTCCCCGAGCATCTTAAATGGCGTGTCGAGGACATATTTGAAACACAGGAAGAATGGGAGAAGGTTTACGCCTCACTTGAGGGCAAGCTCGATTTCTCCAAGTATGAGGGCAAGCTTGGTGATGCCGATATGCTCTTTGAATGCTTTGAGAAACTCGGTGAGTTAGAGGTTGACCTTAATAAGCTCGCTGTTTACGCGTTTATGCGTCATGACGAGGATACACGCGATTCCACATATACCGCGCTTATGTCCCGCATCAACACTATCGAGATGAAGCTTTCCGGAAACATCGCGTTCATCACCCCCGAGCTGACCTCGCTTCCTACCGAAACGCTTGAAGCGTTTGCGGCTGATCCCAAGTTCAGCGACTATGATTACTCTATACGCAAGATAATAAGACAGAAGCCGCACGTGCTTTCGCGTGAAACCGAGGAGATCCTCTCCCAGGAGGGCCGTATATTCGATGCTCCCCGTCAGGTATTCTCAATGATCGATAACGCGGATTTCCCGTTCCCGACCATAACCGTTGACGGCAAAAAGGTTACGCTCACCCACGGTACCTACGGACTCATGCTCCACTCGCCGAACAGACGTGTGAGAAAAGCGGCGTTCCAGGCGTACTACAAGGCATACATCGGACTTATCAACACCATAACCGCCGCATACGTCGGCAACATTGACAAGGACGTCTTCCTTGCACGTGCACGCAAGTACGACAGCTGCCTTGCGAAGGCTATGGAGGCAGAGGATGTTGACATCAAGGTTTACGAAAATCTCCTTGATAGCGTTCACAGCAATCTTCACCTCATGCACCGTTATTTCAAGAACCGCAAGCGTATCCTTGGCTACAAAGAGCTTCATATGTACGACGTTTACACCTCTCTGGTTGAAAACGCCGAGATAAAGGTGGACTATGAGGAAGCGTACAAGATAGTTATGGAAGGCTTAAAGCCGCTCGGAAAAGAGTACGCGAAGCTTCTTCGCGAGGCGCATGACAATCGCTGGATCGACGTTGAGGAAACCGCAGGAAAGCGCAGTGGCGCGTACAGTATCAGCGTGTACGGACTCAAGCATCCTTACGTGCTTCTCAACTATCAGCCGACCACAAACAACGTGTTCACCATAGCTCACGAGCTCGGTCACGCAATGCACTCTTATTTCTCCTCGAAGACACAGCCGCAGGAGAAGTCGAGCTACAAGATATTCGTAGCCGAGGTTGCAAGTACAGTTAACGAGATTCTTCTTATCAAGCATCTGCTCGCGACCACCGAGGATGTGAAGCTCAAGAAGTATCTGCTGTCCTACTACATGGATACTCTTAAGGGTACGCTCTTCCGCCAGACACAGTTCGCGGAGTTTGAGTACATCTCCCACGACATGGCAGAGAAGGGTAAACCGCTTACCAAGGACGTGCTCAACGAGGTATATCTTGACCTTAATAAGAAGTACTACGGCCCGTCGGTTGTATCCGACCCCGAGATCGCATACGAGTGGGCGCGCATACCGCATCTCTACCGCGGATTCTACGTTTACAAGTACGCGACCGGCATTATCAGCGCGGTTTCGATCGCCGAGCGCATTCTCAGCGAGGGACAGAGCGCGGTTGACGATTACTTCAAGTTCCTCTCATCCGGCGGAAGCGACAGCCCCGTTGAGCTTCTGAAGCTCGCAGGCGTTGACCTTACCAAGACGGATGCGTTTGAGGCTTGCATGAAGTCGTTTGAAAGTGCGCTGACTGAATTTGAGGCGCTGGATTAAGATAAAATTAAAGCAGGTGAGGGAAGACCTCACCTGTTATTTTATGCGGATCTACTTTCGGAGCGCAAATAATGCTTGAAGTGGTAACTGCCAATAACAAAAAAGGACACACCAAACTGAATGCTTGGTGTGTCGATTTTTATTAAATGGCGAAATTACTTATTCATGCCTTCCTGAACAGCAACAGCGCAAGCAACGGTCATACCAACCATGGGGTTATTACCTGCACCGATGAGGCCCATCATCTCTACGTGAGCGGGAACGGAGGAAGAACCTGCGAACTGCGCGTCACCGTGCATACGGCCCATAGTATCAGTGAGACCGTAGGATGCAGGACCAGCAGCCATGTTGTCGGGGTGGAGTGTACGGCCTGTACCGCCGCCGGATGCAACGGAGAAGTACTTCTTGCCGTTCTCGATAGCCCACTTCTTGTAGGTTCCTGCAACGGGGTGCTGGAATCTGGTGGGGTTGGTGGAGTTACCGGTGATGGAAACGTCAACACCCTCATGACGGAGAATAGCAACGCCCTCGAGAACATCGTTAGCGCCGTAGCACTTAACCTTTGCTCTGTCGCCGTCGGAGTATGCCTTCTCGTAAACTACCTTAAGCTCGTCAGTGTAGAAGTCATAATCGGTTGCAACATAGGTAAAGCCGTTGATTCTGGAGATGATGAAAGCGGCATCCTTACCAAGACCGCAGAGGATAACTCTGAGGGGATCTTTTCTTACCTTGTTAGCGGTTCTTGCGATACCGATAGCACCTTCAGCAGCTGCGAAGGATTCGTGACCTGCGAGGAAGCAGAAGCACTTTGTTTCTTCACGGAGGAGCATTGCGCCAAGGTTACCGTGACCAAGACCAACCTTACGGGTCTGTGCAACAGAGCCGGGAACACAGAATGCCTGAAGACCGATACCGATAGCTTCAGCGGCGTCAGCAGCGTTCTTGCAGCCCTTTTTGATTGCGATAGCACAGCCGAGAGTATAAGCCCAAGCTGCGTTTTCGAATGCGATAGGCTGAATGCCCTTTACGATTGCGTCGGGGTCAACACCCTTAGCAAGGCAGATTTCTCTTGCTTCTTCAAGGTCCTTGATGCC